>JASLRP010000553.1 GCA_030743915.1 SAR202 cluster bacterium
CTCGCCAACCTGCGCCGCGCGATTTTTCGCCACTCCAATTTTTCAGGAGCCATTTTCGAGGACGCTGATCTGACTATGGCGACGATAAAGTCAACCCAGTTCGTCCGGGCGGATTTCACCGGAGTGCGCCTTCAAGAGAGCGTCTTCAGCGACTGCGATCTGAGCCAGTGTGTTGGTCTCGACGCTATCGTTCACGCCGGGTTGAGCACCATTGGCACCGATTCGCTGATCAACACCGTGCGGGGAGCCGGCGGCGCGCTCTCGTTTCAGCAGGAGGCATTCTTTATCGGCGCGGGTGTATCTGCCGCGCTGTTGGAAGATGTGCAAATGCGGGCGGAATCAGAAGCCATGAAACTGTACAAGTCACTCATCTCTTTCGGCGCGGGAGACACCAGGTTTGCCAACAGGCTGTTCCGAGACCTTAAAAAAAGGCAGATCATATGCTGGAAATGCGACGATGCTGGCGTCAGCCATCCCACACAACCCGAAGTCCGAAGCGGGTCGCATAGTTACGACAAGTTGATCGTCATCTGTTCCCAGGACTCGCTCAATCGTGACTCGGTGTTGGATGAGATCGGCACGGCATTGCAAAAGGAACGACAACTCAAGAGCCACGGAGCGCTGGACACAGACGTGCTTTTCCTGGCCCAGCGTGACAACTACATGCAGTCGGGATGGCGGCACCCCCTCAAAGGGGCGATGTTGTCCAAATATTCAGCCGATTTCACCAACGAGGACAGCTACAAGCTGCAGATGGCGCTGCTTATCAATGCTCTTCACTACAGCACGAGATAGCGCGTCTGGCGGACTGGTTGACATTGATCGGTGAAATGCAGGAACAAGGCGTCCATCATCCAGTCTTTCGGCTCGACGTTTTTGAACATGTGAACTGTCTATGAGGCAGCCGTCCTAACCGCCGTAGAACCAATTAGTCGGCCACATCTCCAGGGGCTTGTCCTCTCGGCGATGGCCCGCATCGACAACTTCGGCGACAAACACGGTGTGATCACCCAGCGCCACGTTGTCGGACACTTTGCACTCCAGATAGGCATAGACGTCATCCAGAATCGGAGAGCCTGTAGAGCCAGTCGTGAAGGCATGGCCGTTTATCTTGTTTCCGTCCACGTTTGTGGGCTTGAAGAAATCCTGGGCCACGTCCTGTTGATCGGCGGACAGGAAATTGATGGCGCAAACGCCCGAATTTCCCATGGCGGTATGTAGACCGCTGTCAGCCTTGGCGCCCATCATTACCAGCGGAGGGTCGAAGGAGGCTTGTGACAACCAGTTTACGGTCCCTGCTACCACCATGTCGCCTGATTGGGATGTAACGATGTAGAGTCCGTAGGTGATCTGTCTCAGGGCTTGCTTTTTTGCGTCGGAGTTCATGTCCGGACCTTCTTTCTAAATCCAAATATTCGTTCAAACGGTCGTCATCGAACCGATTTCGCCAGAAATCAGGAGTGTTATTTCTGACCGCTATCGGCGGCGTTTAGGGAACGGCTTCGAGATGCGACCTGCGGCATCATCCAGTCGATTGAGATGTCATCGAGTCAGCAGCGCGAAACCGCAATTGTGACCCCGCCTGACTTTGAATAGTTTTGCCGATTTCCATATCGTCCTCCCCCCGAAACATGGCGATTGGACATTATCGAGTGGCCACGAGTTCCAGCGATGTGAGACCACAACGGACACAGTTAGTCCGGGTCGATGGCAAATAGTGTACAAATCCCGATAGTTTACGTCAAGAAAGAGCAAAAAAAGCAATTTAGCGTGTATACCATGTCGTTGACTGTGACTGGATCTTGGACTAAACTCGGCGTCGATTGACTGGCTGCCCCGAGCTACCAGTTGGCTGGATAGTTATCCTGATGAGTAATGAAAAGGGAGTTACCTTAATATGTGCGCTCAGCGGAAATTGGAGACTGATGTCCTGGTGGTGGGTTCTGGAGCAGTGGGTGTCGCCGCCAGCATTGAGGCGCGAGAGGCCGGCGCATCAGTGATTGTAATGGAGAAAGAGGAAACCCTCGGCGGGGCGGCTGTTATCTCTGGCGGCGGGTGCGCGCTGGTTGATACCGTCCTTCAGCGAGAGGCCGGCATCGAAGATTCCCACGACCTTGCCTTCGAGGATTGGATCAGGCAGGGACAGGGAAAGGCCGACGAGGTTTGGGCGAGATTTTACATCGAGCGCAGCAACGACGCCCTCTTCGAGTGGGGCAAGGACCGAGGCGTCGAATGGGTAGCCGCCCGTCAAAATGAGGGCAACAGCGTGCCTCGATGGCACCAACCCAAAGGCGGCGGATCCGGTATCTGGAACGCTCTCTACAATACGGCCCAGGGCCGGGGTGTCGAAGCCTGGCTGACCAACACTGCCGCAAAAGAGCTGATCGTCGAAGATGGCCGTGTCGTCGGTGTCGTCGCCGAAGACACCTCATCAGGAGACACCGTTGAGGTCCGGGCAAAAGCGGTCGTCATGGGGAGCGGCGGATTTAATTCCAATCTTGACAAGGTTCTGGAAGTGCGCCCAGACCTCCGGGAACATCGAATTCTCGAAGGCTCAGGCCGGGGGGACACGGGCGATGGGCACGGCATGATCGAAGCCGTCGGTGGCACCACAACTCACATGGACGACATCTGGTTCTACGTTTACGCTATCCCAGACCATCTGGATGAAAACGGTAGGCGCGGGTTGGTCATCCGCGGCGTGCCCGACAACATCTGGGTGAATGCTCAGGGCGCAAGGTTCCACAACGAAGATCTGAGCGGAGGGGGCACCGGCGCTGTGGCCGTGATGGAACAGGAACCAGCCTATTGCTGGTCTGTAATGGACAGCACCATGACCGATGGCGTTTCTGTCAGCGACCCTCAATACTACGCTCCCGGCACCTCAACGAATGACCCTGAAAAGATTAAAGCGCTGCTCCATGAATCACCGCACATCAAGTCAGGCGCGACTTTAGAGGAGTTGGCGTCCGAGATTGGAGTCCCAGCAGACACGTTCAACGAGACGGTAAATCGCTACAACAGCGGCATTGACCAGGGTCTGGAGGAAGACCCGGACTTTGGTCGTCCTCTCTCAAGCAGGAAAATGATCCAGAGTCCGCCTTACTATGCTCTGAACTTCACGCCGCTGGCCAGGAAGAATTTCGGCGGAGTGAAAACCGACCTCCATTGCCAGGCAGTTGACAAGCACTACGTGCCGATTCCGGGCCTGTTCGCCGCTGGAGAACTGGCGGGAATGGCCGGAGGCCACATCAATGGCAAGCACGGCCTGGAAGGGACGATGCTCGGCCCATCGCTGTTCAGCGGTCGCGTTGCTGGCGCCTGGGCCGCCCACGACGCAGGATATGGTGACGGCTTCGAATAAGCCAATCTTTGCTCGCAGGCGGGCAGGCTTGGACAAGCGGAGCGCTCTAGCATAAAATTCGGCCAACAGACGATTGTCTGTTGGCCGTTTGCATTATGGGCACGACCTTGACGGGAAGATCAAAACAAAAAAGGCGCTGCTATGAAATTCGGATTCTACCTGCCCAGCCACGGAGAGACAGCCCGACGACGGCCATTGATCGAAATCGCCCAAACAGGCGAGCGTCTCGGTTACGATTCGATGGTAGTCGGCGACCACATCATGGCTCCGAGAGTCTCGAACTCATCATACCCATATTCTGTGGGCAGTGAAGTCCCGTGGGACGAGAGCGGAGAACACCTTGAGCAGTTGACCGAACTGACCTTCGTGGCGGCAGTGACAGAACGCATTCGCCTTGTCCCCAGCGTCATGATCGTCCCGCATCGCAATCCGTTGCTGGCCGCGAAGATTCTGGCAACGATGGATGTGTTGTCAGAAGGACGGCTGACCCTCGGAGTGGGCGTGGGCTGGCTGGAGGAGGAGTTCGAGGCATTGGACACTCCGCCTTTCGCTGACCGAGGGGCGGTGACCAACGAATACATTGAAGCCTTCAAAGAACTCTGGACATCTGACAACCCGACGTATGACGGAAAGTTCGTGAAGCTGTCCAATATCGAGTTCACGCCCAAGCCGGTTCAGAAACCTCACCCTCCAATCTGGGTCGGTGGGCAGAGCCGACCGGCGATACGACGAGCCGTGGAGCATGGCAACGCATGGCATCCGGTCGGCGCGACGCCTGCGACTCCGCTGGAACCGGAGAAACTCGCCTCAGACATCGAGTACATGCACGCCCACGCAGACCGAATAGGGAGGGACCCGTCCGAGGTCGGGGTCGCAATGAAGGCCCCGCTATACGACACCGAGAGCGATTCAGGGCGTGGCCGTCGTCGATTCTCCGGTCAGCCAGAGCAGATAGCTGAGGACATCCAGACATATTCCGATCTGGGCGTCTCCAATCTGATATTCGACGTTCGCGGCTCAGACTTGAGCCGCATACTGGAGCGCATGGCCTGGCTATCGGAGGAGGTCATGTCATAAGTGTAGTTGGGCGCGTCGCATGTCAATGCTTATTGTGGCAATGAGCTAGCATCGAGGGTGAAAGGAGGTACTCAGAAAATTGACGAGGTGATGCTCGGATTCCGCCCCCCCTTTGGATCGGAAATAACCCTGATACATCAAGCCGCTACCGGAGCGAGTATGGAAGGCTGAGTTTCGGTTTCGTCCGTCCCTGCGACCAGAGAAATTGGGCCTCTGTAACCCGCGAAGGGGACCACTCGCCCGTCGTTGAACGTGAAGAAGGATACAGGGATGAACGCCTCAGAATTTGGCGACGCGCTGACGGCCGTGAGTTCGCCTGCCAAATCGAGTACTGATGAGTTCAATTCATAGATGCTCCTCAGTATCAGTCCAGAACGCAACGGTTGGCGGTTGTTAAGACCGAATGGAACATCGACATGATTCACGTAGGCATCGGTGCTATAGTCGCTCTGAACCGCGTATGCCAGCGCGCACAGCGAATATCTGGACATGAAACGGCCGGGTTCTTCGGGATCAGTTGCGATCCCGGAATGAATGTCAAGCTGTTGTCCTACCTGTGGTCCGAGAATTGTTTTAACCTCGTCTCGCCAAGTGTTGAAAGTTGAAACATCTACAGAATTGACCTGTATTGTAAACGATATGTTGACTTTTCCTGTATTGTCCTCCTGCAGATTCGCAAAAACCTTGGTATAACCGTTAGACACTTGTCCCTGGATTCCAGCTGTGATCGCAACAGGTCCAACGATTTTGGTTGATGTGCTACCGACAGGAACGGTCAATCTGTTTTTGACAGTGTTCAATGTAATTATCTCTTTCCACTACCGTGCGCAAGAAAATGGGATGCGCTTTATTGATTCCAATTGGTCTGCCGCCGACAAGTCATTCTTTCGCTTGCTGATCCAGCCAACCTACTATTCGAGAGGAGTAAGCTGGAGTTTCTGAGTATACGGAGTGTGGACTCCGCTCGTGTCTCCCGATGGATCTGCTGCTACTGGCCCCGTCAGATCCACGAACATGAGGACGCTCCCATCGGCGAAGTAGAGTTTTGCGACTCGCGCGAATACCGATGCGACCGTCGGTTTCATACTGGTGCCGCGCACCTCCAGTTCGGCCGTTAGGCGAACCTTCGTCTTTCTGAGGGCACCAAGAGAGTCGAAAAATCTGGCCTGATTCAGCGAACTGGCCTTCACGGTCACATCTTCGACACTCTGATAATGATCATAGTCGCCGTTGCCCACAATGAATCCGAAAGCCCCTAGTATGCCTCTGGCCATGAAGCCCGCGGCAAAATCATCGAACAAACGCTGCGCTTCTGCGCTGCCAAACCAAGCCTTATTGTCTTGCAGCCACTTTGAGACCGTCTCAGCGAGAATCACCTCGATGGTGACATCGATGGCAACTCGACTCATGGCGCCTATTTGAACGCTAACCCCAGCATTGGCGAGATGGACGTGACCGCCCACGATCCGCAGCGATGGTAGAGTCCCCTCATATCCAGCCATGGATATCTCTCGTCCTTCGTCCTTTATTCCCCGGTTCGTGGGCGATTTCTCGAAGTTTGGAAATGTTCGCTCACCGCCTCAGCTCGGAATACCTCGATCGAGAAACAGAGTGCAGTGAGCGAAATCAACGAACGCTCTAGGTCAACTAGTTGACCGCCACCACGTTCAGTTTGCCAGGCTTCGCTTCTGCATCGCTCGTGCTTCCGCTTTGACTCGCGGCGATGGGATCCGACTGATTCACGACTTGCATACTGGTTCCATCGGCGAAGGTGATCGTGGAGATCTCAGCGAACACGAAGGCCTCTGTCGGCAGCATGCTGACGCCGGTGATTTGGATATCCCCGGTCACGGACACTTTCTGTGCTTGCAATTTACTTGCAGATTCGACCACCTGTTTCTCCGAGTCGGTCTGCGTCGTCTCTTGATCTGCGCTCGCGTTCTGGAAGTAGTTCTCGCTGCTTGACGACTTGGCGCCCCACGCAAAGATGGCGTTCCAACCACTTGCTGAATTGTTCTGGTCCAAGTGTTGTTGGATAGTGCTTTGTTGTGACGCCGTGAACACACTCTTGTGCTCATTGAACCAACTCTGTGTGGTCTCGACGGTGACGATGGTCATCGTGATATCGACGTGGGCAGTTACGGTCGCGCCTTTTTGCACTTGGGCTCCTGCCTTCGTGAGCTGCCCGTAACCGTTGGTATACGTGTAGGTTGTTCCGACCGTGGTTTCCTGGCTTGCTGCAGCGACCGGGACTTTCGTGAGTGTAGGCATTAACTTGTCTCCTTGGGTAGATTCGTGATTTGATTGATCGTCCGTTTGCCGAGAGCTGGTGATTGTCAGGTAAATTCGTGTGACATTTAGTGTCCTCCAAAAGATTATTTGGTGCGGGAACTCTGGAAGAATCACTTCAACGTTGAAGGTGAAGAAAAACTCCCCAGGTAGGCAGAGGTGTTCGTTCACCTAGCTACCTTTCAACCTGCAACGATTAATAGGTAGGCCGAGACCTGATTCGTAGCCAATCGCACGCTGATGTGAATCAAGAGATATGTCAGCAATCTTTGATTCTGTTTGGGCGTTATGGCGCGCTAGCGAACCTGGAATTGCTCCTGCTGAAACACCGTCCGCGGCGACTGGGTTTGGTGAGGCTTGATTGCGACCACTTGATATTGTCGATCACTATCTTCGGACGAACCAGCCTCCAAAACAGTCTTGGCAGATGGGCAGTTTTGTCGAGATCGCTGGAGTTTGTCGAATCAAAATGACTCGGTCAGATCATCCCGCCAAGTATCACCAATGTATCGCGCCTCCCCTCTAATGACTAATCCGGAGTTTAGTCAATACTTTTTATCTCTATGTACAAGTGTGAACCCGACTGGCTCTGTCTACATCGACAAGCAACTGTTCATGGGTTTACGGGTACTACAACATTTGTTGGCAACCAGTTTGAATAGCTTAAATACTTGAAAAGCATTTATTTGATGAGAGGTTACCATATTGAATGAAGTTATTCAATGTATAACACTTCCAGAATGCGAAAAATGGCCAATCAACGATTATCTCTCAGTAGAAATATTGGCGATAAGCACAGAGACTAACGAGTAGTTTGGGGGTATCACTTCTTTCGGAGAAGTATTGAGAAAGAAACGGCATTTTCTTAGAATCAAGGCTGATGTTGTTTAGTGATCTGATCTCTTGGTGTCGTCCTGTGCTGAGACCATCTGGGTAAGTTTCTGAATGGCCAGCGTAATTCGGCCTGTCTCAGAAGGTCGCGCATCCATGATTAGGCGGTTGTGGAGTGTGGCGGTCGGCGGTGACGCGCTCTGCTGCTCAAGAGTGAGACAGGGCCGACGCACGGGCCCAACCTTTGTCGGGCAGACACGTCCGCAGAATCAGATGAGGTTGATCACCCTGAGACGGTCGGTATGGCCTAGCCTAAATTGACCGGAAGGAATGCCGCTGGTAGACTCCCCCCATTGCGACAGACATCGGCTTTCTTAGCGGGGGAGCGCAGACTTGGAGCCACAAACCGGGGTGGACGACACCCCAAAAAAACGACGATTTTCCGTTCCGCCTGCGCTGAAGTATCCGGCGTATCGGTCATATTGGTTCGGGACTCTGGCGTCGGTCGTCGGGTTCCAGATGCTTCAGGCCAGCCAGTTCTGGCTGGTGCATACCCTTGAAGACTCGCCCCTGTT
>JASLRP010000554.1 GCA_030743915.1 SAR202 cluster bacterium
CAGGCTCAACATACGGACTTGTGACCTCGACGATGGCTGTGACGCTGGAGCCTTCCTGAAACGCTCCGGTGATCTTCGCACTGGGAGAAGTGGCGTTGGTCCACGGGATGAAGGGCGAACTCAGAGGATGGACTGACGCTCTTTGCGAAACGTTCGTGCCTATGCGCACGCTGAAGTGCAAATGGAACGACTGCGCGCCGGTGTCTCCCACCGTGCCGATAAGCTGGCCGGTGGATACCTGGGCATTGTCAGTAATCGCGTCGTCAACGGTTTTGAGATGGTTGTATCGAGTCTCGCAGTTATCGGACGCGTGGGTCAGGTGAACGTAGTTTCCGCTCCCCGTGCCTGACGTCCAGGTCTTGTTGAAGGATTTTACCGTGCCGGTCGCAACGGCATACACAGGAGTCCCCTCAGGCGCGGGCCAGTCGATGCCCCGGTGGAAGTCGTACCGCGAGTTGCTGCCAGGCTCCAGGGTCCGAGGGCCGAAGGTGTTGTTGATGTCCAGCGCGATCTTCAAAGGAGAAACTGAGCCTGCGATGGCGCACTGCTGGTTTCCGTCGGCCATGACTGACGAATGGCCCATATGTGAGAACCAGACTGCCAGCGCCAACGTGAGGGACGCCACAAATGCCCAGACAGAAATCTTCATATGCCAGTTGCCTATGATTGTTGTCACTTCTCGATCCCAGTTATTTATGAAGAACCGGCTCCCGCCACCGCCGCGATAATCGCCGCGCCGATGCCAGAGCCATCCCGAATATAGGATACCAGCGCTCGCTCGGCTGCCGAGTCTCCCAGCATTTCTTGCAGACCTGCCTGAACGCCTTCCTGATATCCTGGATAGCCCCGAAACAGACTGCCGTCCACCGCGACCACATGCTGAGATTCCAGAAGTGGATCAATATATAAGGTAGTGGCGGCGATGCTCATTGCCACCATTCGAGCTGAACGCCCGGCCACCAGTTGGCACGTTTTTTTGAAGACACTGCGTTCGTGAATTCCGACGGCTCCAACGCCCAATCGATTGAGCAGCATGCCGACGCCAGCCAGTTCGGGGGTTTCGTCATGGGCGATATCTGACAGATGCTCGGTGGTGAAGCCGTAGGGAACTCGGAACACTGAGTTCAGACCGTTCCAGCCTGAAAATCCACGGCCCTCAGAAATCATGCCGGCAACCACAAGGCGAACGATCTCGCCCAGGTATCGACCGGAAATCATCTTCTCTAGTAGCTGGCCCTGGCTGTCGGACTCGGCATCCAGAATGCGGTCGTAGGGAGTTTGGATTGAGACTACGCCGTCGAAATTTCCACACTCCATGTTGAAAAGCATCTCATCAGGATTGCCGACTGTTGGAGGAAGCGGCCTGCTGACCAGAGTCCGATCCACGGCCACAGCCATGTTAGTCCCTGTGGCGACGATCAGGCCCATGTCGCATCGAGCGTCTGAATAGGCGCCAGTGACCAGGACTCCCACCGTGTCGTTGGCCAGGGCCGTGACCGAAACTGATTTCAGCTCCGGGATGGTCCCTGTCTGACGAACGATAGACTGTTCCAAAAGCTCCGATACGTCGTTGCCCTCGACACCTCGGAAGGCGAACTCCTTGGTCCACTTGGTCAGTCTGCCCCGATTTACGCCTGCCTGATCGGTTGGGAAGGCGAATATGAATCCCAGGTCGTAGTTTCGTCCCTCCTCCAACACGCTGCCGATGAATGCGGCAATTGGATCGAAGAGGTCTGCCGCCTCTCCGTCGATGCGTGACAGTCGGAGGGTTTCGTGTTGCTTCACGCTGATTACGCCATCACCCGCCAATACCACCACCGTGACTCTCACATTACTGCCGCCCATGTCCAGCGCAACGAACTCTCCGACTTCCCGGCCAGTGGGCCGGCTCACGTAAGAGGGGTGCATCGCGATGGAACTGTTCTCTCCATTCAAACCTCGTTTGATCTCAGCCTGAAACTTCTTGATTGAACTGGCAACGCTTTCAGGCGAGGGGGTGAAGAGGGCTTCAAGAGTCGGGAGGGAGTCGAGCAAATCGGGCATAGATTAATCTGTCACCTTGGGCAGAGTGTTCAGGGCAAATGACATCAACTCAGGCTATGTGAAACGCGCTTAAGCGTGAGCGCCCCCATTGTATGTAACGCTTCATCGGCGCGTCCACATCCGCCCCTGAAAAACATCGACATCTACACCCTGATTTCGCTGGCGATCCCGGTCAGGATACCCGTACCGTGGAGTCTGACGAAAGGAAGGTTGAAATGTCTAGAGGAATCGCCAGTTGGCTTCTTGGAGTCTTCTTCAATCTTGCCGCCGCTCTGCTGGTAGCTGGGGCGCTTATGATTCCCGGCGCAGTGTGGGGAGGCGTCGAGGTTGTCTGGCTGAGTCGAATGGGTATCGTGCTGCAACTGGTGGGTATCATTCTGTTGGCGGCGGACTATTTTGGCTTCGGACAGGACGGGGAAAGTCCGCTGCGGTGGTGGATTGACCGCCTGAACAGTCGCGGAACAGGCTCTCCGGCGATGTGGCCTCGTCAGACACTGCTCACCTTTGGAGCATCGGCGGTGGTGATGGGGTTGCTGCTTCAGTTTCTGGCCAGTTGGGCGTAGGATTCTGATGCCGCATACGCCACCCTGAGTCCGCAGACGAAGGGTCTGGTCGTCAGCAGATCAACCGTTGGTATGCCGGCGACGAGATACTTCGCTCCGCTCAGCATGGCACTGGGAAACAGAGCGCACGATTTACTCCGTATGCTCCCGCTGTTTGCGTCCTCCGTCGGCGGCGATGTGCATGCTGTCTGCCACGGTCAATCCCAGGAACACCCACCCGCAGTACGGAACGACAATCTTCCAGTCTATGGCGAACATCAGCAGGGGTATTAAAGGAAGCATCCACAACCCCATGAACAGCACACGGGTGATGGTGCCGAGGATGTGTTCGTGGCTGATTCCCCGGTGTTTGAACATCCAACCGTAAGGCAGGCTCCAGTAGTGCAAGAATCCGCCCCACAAGCCGCTGCGTTCGGAGAACGTCCGGCGGGCGATGTCCTGATCGGGGTGGACCCCGACCGTGGACAGAAAGTATCCGCCAGCCAACGCGCCGACGCTCTGCCACTGGCCCACGCTGTACTCGCCCCAGAAATATGCTGCCGCCAATGACGCAGGCACAATCATGGCCGTGACGTTTATTAGTCGATGGGTTTTTCCTGAAGCCATGATGCACTGTTCCTCGTCAGGTTCTCAGGCGTCAAGCAATCGTGCGCCGGGTGATGACTTTCTCAATCGCCTTTTCCAATACTTGAAAACCTGATACCTCGACACCTCATATAATAACCATCCACCTGTTATAATACTCTCACCACGATTTGGAGGACGCCATATGAAGATGGAAGTCATCACGGTCGCCCCGGAAGAACAACGGGTCCTGTTGATGTTCGAACCCAACGAACAGCTATCCAGCGATAGCCCGATCAGGTCATACCTCCAGGACAATGGACTGGAGCCAAAACGCGAATACAAGGAGACGCGAGAGTCCACAGAGTACAACATACTGTACTTCGGCCATTGCTATCTGGATGGCCACATGGATGCCCTCACAGGGTTCGCAGAGTCCTCAACGTAGGCGCCCCAAACGCCTCAGTTCGCCACAGAACGCCGTCCCTGGCGGCAGACCGCGAAGCGCGGAATTTTTCCTCACGAGGCGCTTCGCGAAGGTTCAGTTATTGCATTTGACAATGGCTGAATGTTGTGCTAGCATTAGTAACTGGTCGATTTATGCCCTTGTTACATTGTGCTAGCTTTTCACCGCATCCCCGCCCCTATACTACACGTCCGCCCCAAAATCGCCCCTTTCAGCGTATTTCGACCGTATCGTAACGCCGGATTTAGTATTCGCATTTCGAGGAGTGTGACAACGCATGACCTCAACCGCTTTGCAGGTATCCAACGGTCACAACGGAAGCCCAGTTAAACGATCCTACGCCCAGATACCGGCCATCATTGATGTGCCAAACCTTATCCAGGTCCAACTTGATTCCTTTAATGACTTTAAGGGACAGGGACTGAAGGAGCTTTTCGACGAAATCTCCCCCATTGAGGATTTCCCCGGTGGCAGGTTCGAGCTCAGCTTCCTTGACCATTACTTCGATGCTCCCAAAAACACCGAGGAAGCATGCAGAGAGAAGGAGATCACCTACTCTGCTCCTTTGCATGTCACGGTCCAACTGAAAATCAAGGCAGGCGGCCCCGGACAGGGCGAGATTAAAGAACAGACCCTGTTCATTGGCGACATCCCGATGATGACCACCACTGGGACGTTTATCATCAACGGCGCCGAGCGCGTCGTGGTCAGCCAGTTGGTCAGGTCGCCCGGCGTCTATTTCACGACCGATTCCGACCCCGCCACCGGACGGCCCCTCGCCGCCGCCAAGCTCATTCCGTATCGGGGAGCCTGGATGGAGTTCGAGACCTCCAATCGCGACATCATATCCGTCAAGGTGGACCGCAAGCGCAAGACCCCCGTCAGCACATTGCTGAGGTCGATGGGCTTTGAGACCGATGATGACCTCATGGGCCTGTTCGAAGACGTGGACACCAGCGAAGAACATCAGTACATGCGCACCACCATTGACAAGGACTCCGCCGTCACCACTAAGGAAGAGGCGCTGCTGGAGTTCTACCGAAGGTTGCGCCCGGGCGAGCCTCCCAACGTGGAGAACGCCAAAAACCTGCTGGAGAACCTGTTCTTCAACCGCAGGCGATACGATCTGGGTCGAGTGGGACGCTACAAGCTCAACCGCAAGCTTCACGTTGACGATGCTGATGACTTCCCGATGCTCACCCTCTCGCCGGGCGACATCGTTGCCCTGCTTCGGAGGATGGTCAACATCAACAACAGCGTCATAGGCCCTGACGACATCGACCATCTGGGCAACCGCCGCGTTCGAGCAGTCGGCGAGCTTATCCAGAACCAGGTCCGCGTCGGACTGCTCAGGATGGAGCGGGTCATCAAGGAACGCATGACCACTCAGATGGACCCTGCCACCACGACGCCCGCCGCGCTGATCAACATCAGGCCAGTGGTCGCCGCTGTGCGGGAATTCTTCGGTGGCTCTCAGCTATCCCAGTTCATGGACCAGACCAACCCCCTGGCAGAGTTGACTCACAAGCGCCGACT
>JASLRP010000555.1 GCA_030743915.1 SAR202 cluster bacterium
GGAAATATACGACGTCTTCCGTGTCGATAACGCCTCTGCTGAAATCTGTAACGTGAGAAGTGAGCGACATTCCGTTCAGCACGTCTGCTGCAATGCCCGTAACCAGCGAGCCAATCCTGTCAACGAAGGACAGCATCAACAGAACAGCGATGCCAACGATCGCCGCCACAATCTGGTTTGCTGATAGGGAAGACCCCAAAAGCCCAACAGCCAACGCGGTCGCTCCGTGGAGCATGAGTCCCAGGTATCCGCTTAGCACAGGCCCCGTGTCCGGTTGACCGAACACGTAAAGCAACAGCACGTAGTAAAGGGTCAGAACTATCGTTGCCGAAAACATGACCAGGCTGGCGATGTATTTGCCCAGGACGACCTCCCAATCGCGGACTGGCGAGGTCATTAGAAGCTCAAGTGTGCCTAATTTTTGCTCTTCTGCGAGCAACCGCATGGTCAGCAGCGGAGCGAGGAATACTATGAACGTGCTGGCCCAATTGACGATGCCTCTGACGCTGGCTTCTGCGAAGGGTGATGTGACGTCGAATACGAAAAAAATACCGGTGAGAGCCAGAAACATCGCGCCAACGACGTAGGCGGCTGGCGTCGAAAAATAGCCCTTGATCTCTTTCCAGGCAATTGTGAAAGTGTTCATTCGGCGTCTGCGTCCTCTTGAGTGGGTCCGACTTGGATGACTTCATCTTCAGTTGTGAGGCGAAGGAATATTTCCTCAAGTGACATGATCACGCCGTCCAGTCTGAGAAGGTCCCAGCCAGAGTTAATGACCATGGAGGCCAGATCCGCCCGGACCTCGACGCCAAGCTCGGACTGCACCCGGTAGCGCGGCACCGAACCAGGCGCGCCGTCGATTCTGACAGCCTCGCGCACGCCTTCGACATCGCGCAATGCCACAAGCACGTCCTGCTGAGGGCCTTTCACGTCGAGGTCCACTCGCTCACTGCCCACGAGTCGGAGGGCCAGATTCTCCGGCGTATCCTCTGCGATGACTTGCCCTTCGTGAATAATGATAACCCGCTCGCAGATCTGGCTGACTTCAGGAAGGATGTGGGTGCTGATTATGAGCGTGTGTTCGCCGCCTAGATTTTTGATGAGTTGTCGAGTCTCGACAACCTGTATGGGGTCGATTCCGATGGTCGGTTCGTCCAGAACCAGCACATCGGGTTCGTGCAGAATCGCCTGGGCGATTCCCACGCGCTGTTTGAATCCTTTGGAGAGCTTGGCGATGATGGTGTTGTAATAGTCGCCAAGGTTGCATATGTCGATAACTTCGGGGATTCGTTGGGCTATCCGAACAGCGGACATGCCTCTCAACTTGCCCATGTACTGGAGATAGTCTTTGAGGTTCATGTCCGTGTATAGAGGAACAGTCTCAGGGAGGTAGCCTATATGCTTCCTCGCCTCGAGCGATTCGGTCACTACATCGTAACCGGCGATACTGACCTCGCCGGCTGTGGGTGGCATGAACCCGGTGATGATCTTCATGGTGGTGGACTTGCCTGCGCCGTTGGGTCCCAGAAATCCAAGTATCTCGCCAGGTTCGACTCTGAAGGAGACGTCGGATATCGCCGGAAAAGCTCCGTACATCTTGGAGACGTTTTTAACTTCGATCATCTGTTGGTCCCATTCATCACTCAGCAGGTTACGGCCGGGCGTATTTTATCAACATGTTCTACGTATGGCGCCTTCGCTGAGATTCGTCATCGCCTGAGCATCGACAGGCCGAATCATATTCGTGTCGTATCCTGCGTCAACGGAACTAGTCGGATTGGAGGTCCGGCGCCAATATTGCAGAACACACCACATTCTAGAAAACTTAACGGATTCTAAACCATCGCTGCCATGTCTATCAAGGCGTGTTGTGTGGCATCGGAGACAATGTTACTCTTGATTGTCCGCAGAATGAAACATCAACTCAGGAATGACGCGCGTGCATTTGGTAATTGATGGGCACGGCGGCGACGCCGAAGCTCTACAAAATCACGATCTCATATACGATTTTTTGGACACAATGCCAGACCGGATTGGCATGACCAAAATGATCCCTCCGCAAGTGTACACGTACCACGGCCAAAAACCCCAGGACTGGGGCGTGTCCGGTTTTGTGCTGATTGCCGAGAGCCACATTAGCGTTCACACCTTTCCAGACCGTCGGCACGTCAACATCGACATTTTCTCGTGCAAATCCTTCGACGCCCCCGAGTGCGCGAAGATAGTGGAATCCTCGTTCGGGTTGACCAAACTCAATTCCAATATTCTGGAGCGCGGGCTGGAGTACCTGAACGACCAAGAGGCATATTCTGGGATGGTGCGCGAGCGGGTCGGCCTGACTCAGCCGACAAAAACCGGGGATGCACGAACTTAACAGTGGGCAGTCGGGACTCGGCCCATTCCAATGGGATACGTTCCTCGACACGCCTCCAGACGAAGCTCGTTACGAACATGCCGATTTCGTCGTTCTTTCCGTTCCATTCGACGGCACCACGTCGTTCAAGTCCGGCGCTCGCGACGGGCCTGCGGCAATCATTGCAGCGTCGGGACATCTCGAAGACTATGACATCGAACTGGACGCCGACATCTCCGAGGCCGGAATTCATACTGCTCCGGAGTTGGTCCCGAATCTTAGTTCAATGGGTGCGTTGATCGGTCAGGTGGACCGGTTGACGACTCAGGTGTCATCTGACGGAAAGACCCCAGTGTTGCTGGGTGGGGAGCATACAATTTCCATTGGAGCGGTGTCGGCATTGGCGCGTCGGTATCCTGACATCGCAGTATTGTATCTGGATGCCCACGGAGACCTGCGAGACGAATACATGGGAACTCGATGGGGGCACGCCTCGGTGGCCCGCAGATTGATGGAGGTTTGCCCTGTCGCGCATGCAGGCGTTCGCAGTCTCAGCGCCGACGAGCAGCGGCTGATTTCCGAGGCCAATCTGCCTGTGCATCTTTGGCCGAGCGACGCTCCGTTGGATGAGTATGCCGAGAAACTCATCGGCGACCTGCCTCCGACCATCTATATCTCAATTGATTTAGACGTATTGGACCCGTCGATTATGGCCGCGGTGGGCACGCCTGAGCCTGGCGGGATGCTGTGGCATGACCTGATTCAGATTCTGCGACACGTCTGTGAGGCGAAACGCGTTGTCGGATTTGACCTGGTGGAACTCTCACCCGCTGAAGGGCCAGAGGCATGCGCATACACAGCGGCCAAGCTGGCATACAAATTGATGGGCTATGTTTCAACTTTATGCCCCAGCTAGGCGCGTGCTAGAATACCTGTGCCGACGATGACGAGCCACATCGAAATGTATCTCGGAAGGATGAAAGGTAACGGTCATGGGCCCATCTGAGCGCCTGATTTATATGGATCACGCCGCGACAACGCCGGTCAGGCCGGAGGCGTTGGAAGCGATGCTGCCATACTTTGGCGTAAACTTTGGCAATCCGTCCAGCATATATACGCTGGCACAGGAGAGCCGCAACGCTGTTGATTCCGCGAGACAGACGATAGCCAGACTGATCGGCTGCCGAATCAGTGAGTTGATCTTCACCAGCGGCGGGACCGAGTCGGATAATACGGCTCTCAAGGGCGTTGCGTTCGCGTTAAGGAACGTGGGAAACCACATCATCACCACCGCTATCGAGCACCACGCAATCTTGCACACCTGTCATCAACTGGAGCAGTTTGGGTTCGATGTGACCTATCTGCCGGTGGACAGGCATGGATTGGTGGACCCAGACGATGTTGCCAGGGCCATAACCGATCGGACGGTTCTGGTCAGTGTGATGCTGGCAAATAACGAGATCGGCACCATCGAGCCAGTGGCCGAAATCTCCAAAGCCGTGAAGCAAGAGGCCCGTCGTCTCAGCAGAAACATCGTGATGCACACGGACGCTGTTCAGGGAGCGGGATATCTGGACTTGAACGTTGGTGATCTGGGCGTGGATTTGATGACTCTCTCCGCCCACAAGTTCCACGGTCCGAAGGGTGTTGGCGCGCTGTACATAAAACGAGGGACGCCTTTTGAGCCGCAGATGATGGGCGGAGGCCAGGAACGTGAGCGTCGCTCCGGCACGGAAAATGTGCCTGGAATCGTCGGCATGGCGGAGGCGTTCCGGCTGGCAACCCAGGAACGTGAGACGACCTCGGCCAGGTGCGAGGCCATGCGGGATCGAATCATAGAGGGGCTCCAGGACCGATTGGAGCATGCTCACCTCAACGGCCATCCCACCCGGCGGCTTCCCAACAACGTAAACTTATCCTTCGAGGCCGTGGAAGGCGAGCCAATCCTGTTGGGTCTTGACTTCGCGGGTATTAGCGCGTCCAGCGGAAGCGCGTGTTCTTCGGCGTCTCTTGAGCCATCTCACGTGCTGCTGGCTATTGGCCTAGCCGCAGAACTGGCACAGGGAAGCATTCGTATTACCCTTGGAAAAGATAATACCGACGAAGATGTTGATTATCTGCTGTCAGTGATACCAGACCTCGTTAACCGACTGAGGGCCATGCCCTCGCTATCAGGTGTTCAATAAATATGATCCGTATGATTAGCGCTCACTTCCGAGACCTGTTCCAGGCCTCGCCTGTCAACCCCGGGGCTGACTCCGTGGCTCACTTATCCTCTGAATTTCCCAGCAAACCTATTCTGGTATCGGTCGTTGTCATGATGGCTATGCTGGCGATGGCATGTGGCGGCGGTCCTGATATCGCGTTAGCGCGAGGTCGAAGCATTGAGATCCAGGCGGGCAAACCTGTCGTGACGACGAAAATGTCCTTCCTTGACGACGAAGGAAGGCATCGCGTGATTCGTCCCAAGGCATCGAATCGTCAACTCGCGATGGTGGAATTGACGGTTGTGAATCGCACCAGCACGGTAATGCCATTGCTGATCGACGGGGATGCCGCGCAACTTGGCGACAGGAGAGGGGAACGCATCGGCGCCACCGATCCTTTTGAGGGCTCACGAATCGTCGAGGAAGCGGACGCAGATGAAGGCAAGTTCGCGCCCCTGGTCTGGGGAGAAATTCAGTTGGACAGAGACTTCCAAGTCAAGGGATGGATGGTGTTTGATGTTCCAAAGGGCCTGACTTTGGGTTCGATATTTTGGAATGAGATCGAAGACATCATCGCCGACTATATCAACTACTTCGATCGCGGTTAAAAAAACCTACACGAGCGATACTGCATCGAATATAATGAGAGACACAATAGTCTCTATTGCATGAAACCCCATTGGAGGAACTGATGGCTCACCCTATTGAAATTACTGATGACAGCTTTAACGACGAGGTAGTCCAGTCTGACACCCCGGTGCTAGTGGACTTCTGGGCCGAATGGTGCGGCCCATGCAAAATGATTGCCCCCATTGTGGAAGAGTTGGCCGAAGAATTCGGCGACAAGATCAAGTTCACGAAGCTGGATGTGGACACCAATCCGCAGTCAGCCATGAACTTCGGAATTCGCGGTATCCCGACGCTGCTGATCTTTGATGACGGCAAACCTGTTGAGACGGTGGTTGGCGCAGTGCCCAAATCCGTCCTCAAAAAGAAGCTCGAGGCCGCTCTGGCTCAGTAAACCGGCAAGAATTATGCGCGGGAGGTTGGTAATCCGGCCTCCCGTGTCTGTTATACTGGCTCGCGCAAACCAGCGTCGTGCCTTCGGTCTGCCAACATCATGTACGTTTGAATTGGCAACTGGTGCCGAATGCCTCTCCAGAGGCAATATTGAACGGACATCCCCTTGGGAGCGGATGGGGCCTGGTGGCTCCTGCGGTCTTCAACATCGTCGGCGGCAACCCTGCGGTTGGCGCGGTGGGTTCGACTCCCTCTCGCTCCCGCCATTCTTCATTTCGTGCCTGGATCACCTGAGCTAGGTTGCTGGTGAAGCGTTGGCGACGTGTCAACGCTTCACCTAAAGGAATTCCGGGTACCCTGCGTCGTGGCTACGGTGCGAATCCGCGTCATCTTTTCGCTGACAAGTTGGTCCACTTATCCCTGACCAAAGGCCGTTCCAAGTTCTCGAAACCTGATACCCTCTAATTGACAGTCCAGAGTGAGTGAAGGGGAATCTGGTCTATGCAGAATTGGTGGTTACCTGCAACGGGTTATTGGGGCTAGCTCGTGTTATTTCTGAGCGCATGTTGTCCATATTCGGAATAAGGAACCTGAAATTATCAGGAATTTGCAGAGCGCTAACAGACGGAGGAATGGGTCATGACGAATCTGATATCCAAGGACCCGAGGGAAATAGTGGCAGAGCATCTTGAGACATTGAGGGCGTATGCCACCAAAGTCCTGGTCAACGGAGAACAGCTCACTGACGAAGAGTCAGCTGACAAGGCCGACCGATTCCAGGAGCTTCAGACGTTGTGCGCATCCTTCGATGTCACCGAAAAAGAGATTGTCACGCTCGTCTTGAAACAGACAATGCGCGAGCCCAAGAGATGCGGCTGCCCAACCTGCCGCGCTCGTTTGGGATTGAATGAAGAGAAGTAGAAGTAAAAGATTCTTTGAGCCGCGTCGTGACGGTTCTCAAACTGTGTTGGGATCGGGGTGTCATCGACCAGACCGACCCATGTAGGCATCGAAATAAAATTAGCAGTTGAGCCACGCATGGCGTGGGCGGCATTACATCTGGACGGCAACGCTCAGCTATGCCGAAAGAAAATGAAGAGGCGGCAATTCTCATGCCGCCTCTTCTCATTTGCCAATCCGGCGTTTTAGAAGCTAGCTTTTCGCCAGCAAAATTCTGAGCACGTCAGGGAGCGCCTGTGCGGCCTTGTCGCGGATTCCGGCTTCGTCCAGGCTCCCTAATGGGTGAGGAAGCACGACATACGGGTAGTCGGGGATTCCGCCTAGCTTCGCCATAGCGTCCGCGCTGGTGACGAAAGGCTCTGTGCAGATCACTGCGGTGGGAACGTCGCTGCGCTCGAAGGTGATTCCGTCGTGCACACTGCACGACGAGCAGGACCCTCAATCACCTGAGGCGGTGATGATGATGTCGCACTCCTCGGCCATCTCCTGAGCCAGGGGAGCGGGACACGGCCTAGAGGCGTTGCCTTTGTTTCGCGCCACCACTGCCTTGAATTCGTATCGGTCTGCCATCGCTTCTTTGATGGCTTCGAGCAACTCCACCGAGTTGCGCTTGCCGTTGGCCAGCAGGCCAATTACCTTGCCATCCAGCGTGTCGGGCCTTTGGGCCACGACAGCGTGCGCTGGAATTGGCTCTACGGTTGGGTCCAGCACGGCCAACCTGGTTGCGGTCGTCATATTCGAACCTCCCTGGATTGATTCACAAGTCTTCGGGTTCGCTAAAACTGAATCCGTTTTGTGACCGAACGAGTCCCGTTACCCGCGGTCCACAGCGGTATTATACTAGAAAACGCTCCGGCTGCACCGCCGGCCACCAGCACGTTGATATTTTCCGGCTTGGATGCCGTAGGGACCATTCGGTCACTGTCATCGCTCTCCGGCAGAACCTCGCCAGCCGCCCTCCATTCAGCGTCAGTGCGCTGGGCGATCTCAAACAACGCCTGTTTCACCTGATCTTTTGACCACCCGGCGGCCCTGAAGTGGCCGACATGCTCCGGGCACAGCACGATGTTCAACTCTCCGTGCCTCGCGCCGATGGCGAACATCCCGTCCTGGAAGCTGTTCAGTATCTCACGAGGAGACCGGCTCTCGTGATTTGCGACCTGAATTCCTGACAGCGCCGCAAAGATGGTCACGGCGCTCTCGTTGGCGGACAGGCCGCGCTCAACATGCAGTGGCTCCCAGGGGCTGACATTCATGTCCTCAGCCATGCACCAGGTGTACTTGCCAGGATGGCCCAGCGTCGCTTTATCTATCTCGCCGGATGATGAACCGGTGGCATTGATTATCACCAGCGTGATAGCCCTGCCGATGGTCGCGTTAGCCCGATGGCCTGGACCGAAGACGCTGACGCCGGAATTGACGCCGATCTCATCCACCACAGGCCCTCCGACTACCGTCAGCACCGCCGCGCCCATCGTGGAGGCCGTGATCGCATGGAGGTTGAATTCTGGTTCGCACATCGCTTCGATTGCTGTGACGACGACAGGGAAGTACTCCGGACGGCACCCTGCCATCACGGCGTTCACAGCGACTTTTTCGGCGGTTATCACGCGCCCTTTGGTGGGTTCTGTGCCGATCACATCTGAGGGCGAGCGGTTGGCCACATCGAGGAACTCGCGCACCCTGTCCTGAGTAGGCGGGACGATGGGAAGACCGTCGGTCCAACCTCTCTCAAAATAGTCCTCAATGACTTGCGAGGAATCGTCGAATTCCAATAGCCGAGATGTCAGATTGGTCATGGCTAGTCGTTCCCTCCGATGTTTGTGGCTTCGTCTCGCGCCGACAAGAGTGGCACGTAATCTAATAGAACCGCCCTGAATTTGCAACCGAATGTCGGGCTGAAATGCTCGCGATGAAACCGGAATGCGATCGGCCGCCCGTCCATTGCGAGGTTCAGACCTTTGCTGTGCTAAAATTGCGACCAGAGTCACGGAAGTCCAACTTTACGACCGGATGCTATTTGCATGACCGAAAAACTGTCGAGAGCTCAGCCCGTAGAAGTTTCAAAGAACGACGGCGAACCCAGATTCGCCCACCCAAGCGAGAAAGAGTTCGCTCAAATACTCGATTTCTACGGCCTCCGGTGGGATTACGAACCTCGGTCTTTCCCCCTCCGCTGGGACGACGACGACAAAGTTCTTGAGATGTTGACACCAGATTTCTATCTTCCTGATCTTGAGCTCTACCTGGAACTTACGACCATGAAGCAAAGCCTGGTCACTCACAAAAACCGCAAAATCAGGCTGATGCACGAGCTGTATCCTGAGATTTCGGTCAGGCTGTTGTACCGAAAGGATTTCCATAGGTTGCTGGCGAAGTTCGGGTTCGGGCCGCTAATTGAATCGGGCGTGGAGGGCATTGATCGGGTGCTTTTGACCGAACGGCAGATCAATCAGAAGGTCGAGGAGCTTGGCAAACGCATCTCTCGGGATTACGCTGGGAAACAGCCTGTGTTGGTAGGAGTCCAGCGAGGGATGGTTTGCTTTATGGCAGACCTCATGCGCAAATTGCCGCTGCCATTGATGATGGATTTCATGTCGATATCAGACTATGGCGGAGACGAACACACCGGCGTTCGGATCACCAAAGACCTGGATATCGACCTGACAGGCCAAGATGTTCTGTTGATCGAAGACATAGTTGACACCGGGATGACGCTCAACTACCTGCTGGGGCACCTGAGGGCAAAAGGGGCGGCGTCCGTGGAAGTCTGCGCGTTGTTGGACAAGCGGGCCAGAAGGATAGTGGACGTGCCCATCAAATACGTGGGTTTCGAGGTGCCAGACGAATTCCTGGTTGGCTACGGCTTGGACCACATGGAGAAATACAGGAATCTGCCTTTCGTGGCCGTTCTCAGAGCCGAGGGCGGCTGAAGCAATTCCTTAAAATTAAGATGCCCCAAGGGACTTCGCTTATCTACCGTCGGTCTTCGCGTCTCGGTGGGTGGGCCACCTCAACTCTTCAGACTTCAAGAATTCGGCTAGGTTCCTTGGGACAACGTAAGATTATCATCGCCGCTAAATCTCGGTCAACGGGTTTTGACCCCGTGTTTAGACAAATTTAAGACATTGCCCAGCACCGTATGCGAACATTATTTTGGAGGGCGAGATGGCACAAGAAAAAGCCCAACTCATTCCACGCAAGACGTTCTTCGCGAACCCTGACAAAGCAAGCCCGTCTCTAAGCAGGGACGGCCAAAGGCTCGGTTACGTGGCGCCAGTCGATGGCGTCAT
>JASLRP010000556.1 GCA_030743915.1 SAR202 cluster bacterium
GGATCCGTGCAGGTACAGAAAGTGGTTCTCATGCTCTCCAGGGTCTGTGTATTCAACCACCTCATCCGTCACCTCGAAATACTCGACGTGTCGGACGTAAGGCGTGCCATATATAGACCGCAGAGCGCCGTAGTTACGGTCATAGCCCGCGTAGAGTTCTCGGGTCCTGGCCGTCTCCTCATCAGTGTCAATGGAGTCCGGGTCCACCTGGGGTTCGGGTTGGGAATTGGCGGATATGCCTTCAAGATCGTATCCAGCCTCCGTCAGCAAATCGCGAATCTGCATCTCGGTCTCTTCGTAGGCCCCCTCACCGAAGTGCGAATACCGGATAAATCCATTCTCATCGACAAGGTACTTCGCGGGCCAGTACCGGTTGGAAAATGCCCTCCACGTGCCAAAATCGTTGTCCTGAACTATCGGGTACTCAAGACCGAAATCTGCCACAGCCTCGACAACGTTATCGTATTCATGCTCGAAGGCGAACTCCGGAGTGTGGACGCCCAAGATCACCAAGCCGCTGTCAGCATACTTCTCGTGCCACTCCTTGATGAATGGCAGAGTCCGAATGCAGTTGATGCAAGTATAAGTCCAGAAGTCAATAAGGACGACCTTGCCCTCCGACTGCAAACCCTCCAGAGTCAGCGGTTCGGAGTTGATCCACTCGCCCGGGTTGGTGATTTCAGGGGCCCGGTCTTTGTCGGTAAATCCAGGCGGTGGAGCGGCAGAGGGAGCAATCGGTTCTGGCGATGGGGTCGGCGGGGTCTTAGTAGGTTCCGGGACTTGAGCGACAATCGGGGCCGGAGTCGCGGGCGAAACGGGCTCTGGCGCTGCGGGCGCAACCGCAGTTGGGGCTGCGGCAGGCGCCAGAGCCGGCGCGGGCGCAGTTTTTGCCTCAGAGTCACTGCTGGCGCAGGCCGAAGCGCCAACTAAAACGATGAAGAACAGTCCAAACGCAACTGGCAGTCTTTTACACAGGGGATGGAACAAATTCATATTAGCCCTTAACCAGAATATGGAATAAATTGTGACGCAACATGTGGGGGTTGTACAGTAATTTACGGCGAACTCATCCCAGCGGTTTCAGCGATCACTCTTGCCACGCCTGTAACTCGCACGTATGATTCAGTTCGCAACAGCCTTAACAATTTGAATGACAGAAAACATGGGAGGGATAGCAGTGAAAGTCGGTTTCATCGGAGTGGGTTTTATGGGTCAGCACATGGCTCGCAACGTTCTCAAGGGCGGTCATGATCTGACAGTGTTCGACATCAACAAGGGGGCCGCCGAGGAGCTGCTGTCTCTGGGCGCCACGTGGGCCGCCAGTCCTCGCGCCGTTGCCGAAGCCAGCGAGGTGGTGTTCACGTCCCTCCCCCGCCCGCAGGATGTGGAGGAGGTCACAACCGGCGAAGGCGGGATGATGAGCGGCATGCAGAACGGCGCGGCGTACTTCGACCTCAGCACCACAGACCCATCGACCATCGAACGGATAGCCGAGGTTGGCAGATCGCGAGGAGTCCAGGTGCTGGACGCCCCGGTCAGCGGCGGGACCGCCGGCGCCGAGGCTGCAACTCTGTGCGTCATGGTTGGCGGGGACAAGGACACATACGACAAGTTCAAGCCGGTGTTGGACCTCATAGGCGACAAGGCCATGCACTGTGGCGGGCTTGGCTCCGGCGCTGTCGCCAAGATCGTCAACAATCTCATAGGGCTCAGCGTCGGCGTTCTTCTGTCTGAGGCTTTCACGATGGGTATCAAAGCCGGCGTGGACGCTCAGACGCTTTACGAGGCGGTGTCCGGCAGTTCTGGAAACACCCAGTCGATGCACGGACTTCCCAACGGCATATTCAAGCGCAATTTCGACCCCGGTTTCCAGGTTGACCTGGCCGCCAAAGACGTCGGACTGGCAACTCAACTGGGCCGCGACCTGCGAGTCCCGATGGAGATGTCCAACATCGCCCAACAGCGGTACATCGACGCCCAGAACAAGGGCTGGGGCCGACTGGCCGCCGGCGCCGTGGCCCGCGTTCAAGAAGAGAGATCAGGAGTCGAGATCAAGCCGAACGAATAGGCAAGTTGACAGCTCTGAGGTGTTAACCCTGGATTCCCGAGATAAGCCAAAATCTCGGTGAACCTGGGGTTGAGGCCTGCCGCGCTGAAATCGTTGGTGACTGAGAGGGGTAGATCGTGTCTGAAATGCTGAAAGGCGTCAAAATCCTGGAGCTTGCCAACTGGGTGGCGGCGCCTTCCGCCTGCGCCATGCTGGCCGACATGGGGGCCGAGGTCATCAAAATCGAACACCCGGAGACCGGGGACGCGGTCCGAAGCCTCAACGTGACCACAGCCGGTATTGGCACGAATACCGGCGGGTTGAACACCGTCTTCGAGCAGCTAAACCGTGGTAAGACGTGGTGGTCACGAACCTAACGCCCCACCGTCAGCAGCGATACGGCCTCACCTACGAGGACATCATCGGCATCAATCCACGAATCATTTACCTGGCCCTGACCGGCTATGGCGCGGAGGGGCCTGAACGGGACCGCTCCGGTTTCGACTACGCTGCGTTCTGGGCGCGGTCTGGGATAATGGCCACGCTCGGAGAGCAGGGCAGCCCTCCGGTGCAACAACGCCCTGGATTCGGTGATCAGACCACGTCTCTGGCAATAACATCCGCCATCGGTATGGCGCTATTCGAACGTGAACGGTCTGGCAAAGGACAGCAGATCGACTGCGCGCTGCTCCACACGGCGCTCTGGGCCAACGTCGCCGACGTCGTCGCTTCGTTCAAGGACAAGGCCGCGATGCCCCGTAACGATCGGACACAGGCGGCGAATCCTCTATTCAATTTCTACGAAACGAAAGGCGGAAAGTGGGTCCAACTCGTAATGATCCAGTCCGACCGTTTCTGGGACGGATTCTGCCGAGCGTTGGAATTGGAAAATCTGATCGCGGACTCTCGGTTTGACAGCCATGTTGCAAGGACGGAAAACAGCGCGGACTTGCGCCAGATCATAACTGACCGCTTTGCAGAGCGGACGCTGGACGAGTGGGCGCCGGGCCTGGACGAGGGAAGGTGCATCTGGGCGCCGGTCCAAACCCTTGACGAGGTGATTGACGATCCGCAGGTAATTGCGAACGAGTTCACAACGACGCTGGAGCATCCCGAGGACGGCGAGTTCCAACTCGTCAAAATGCCGATGAAATTCCACAGGACCCCTGCCGAGGCTGCCGAGTTGGCGCCTGAGTTGGGCCAGCACACTGAGACCGTCCTGCTGGACCTGGGATACTCTTGGGACGACATCACTCGGCTCAAAGAACGGGGCGCTATTATCTAACATGAAATACTCCAGGCTGATTGCTGACCGCCATTTCCGATTGACGACCAACACGGCCCCAACATAGAATCAAAGCATGACAACAATTACAGACACTCCCCAGGAATATCAGAAGACAACTCTGCCCAACGGACTGCGAGTGGTGGCCTGCGAAATGCCGCACACTCGCTCGGTATCCATATCGATTTTCATAGGCGTCGGATCGCGCTACGAGGAGGGCGAGGAGGCTGGTCTCTCCCACTTTCTCGAACACCTGCTGTTCAAAGGGACAGAGAGCAGGCCCGACCCGGTGCAGATAAGCGGCGCCATCGAAGGCACTGGCGGCTCGCTGAATGCCGGCACCGAACAGGAGCTTACCGTCTATTGGTGCAAGGTCGCCCAACCTCACTTCGAAGACAGCCTGGACCTGCTGGTGGATATGCTCCGAAACTCGCTGTTTGAGGATGACAGCATCGACAAGGAGCGCATGGTCATCCTGGAAGAACTGGCTATGATTAACGATTATCCAGGCGCCCGCGTCGATTCGCTCATCGACGAAATGTTGTGGCCAGAACACCCCCTGGGCCGCGACATCGGCGGCACGAAAGAGTCCGTCATAGCCATAACCCGCCAGATGATGCTGGACCACATGGACACCTTTTACAGCCCGTCCAACGTGGTTATCAGTATCGCCGGCAACATCCCTCCGGCAGAGGTGGTCGCGAAGGTCGAAGAACTCTGCGCCGACTGGCCCACCACATCTCCAAGCGGCTGGAATCCAGTCACCCACACTCAGTCAGAATCGCAACTGAGGTTGGAGTATCGCAAGACCGAACAGGTCCACCTCACCTTGGCGCTCCCAGGTCTGGGCCTCCAGGACCCTGACCGCTACGCCCTCGACCTTCTGAGCGTCGCTCTGGGCGAAGGCATGAGCAGTCGGCTGTTTGTGGAGCTTCGAGAAAAGCGCGGCCTGGCCTACGACGTCCACTCTGGAGTGTCCCACTTTCAGGACACCGGCGCCTTCTTGATATCAGCAGGCGTTGACCCCGGACGGATTTATGACGCCGTGGCGACCATCATGGATCAGGTTCGCGAAGTGCGTGACGGAATTCCCTCCGACGAGTTGGAACGAGCAAAACAACTGGTGGCCGGACGCCTCATGCTGAGGATGGAGGACACCAGAGCCGTCTCAAGCTGGATGGGAAGCCAGGAGGCCCTTCTGGGGCAAATGATGTCAGTGGATGACGTTGTGCATCAGGTCAACCTCGTCACTCCGGAAGAGGTTCAGCGAGTGGCCGGAGAGATACTGGACACCAACAGGTTGAACATGGCTGTCGTTGGGCCGTGCCGCGGACGAAAACGGTTGGAGAAATTGCTGCGATTATGATGGTCGCCCTTGTCCTCTGATACTTCGGCGACTATACTCTCACACACCATAAACGCAAGGCTCCAAAAATGCCGTCCGCTGAACGCATTCTACCCCTATTTCCACTGAACTCGGTGCTGTTTCCAGGCGCTTCTATTCCGCTTCAGATTTTTGAGGACCGCTACAAACAGATGCTCCGGGACTGTCTCGATGCGGACTCCCGGTTTGGCGTCGTCCTGATCAAGAGCGGCCGAGAGGTCGGCGGATCAGCCGAGCCGCACGCCACGGGAACCGTCGCTCAGATCGTCCAGTCCAATGAGATCGACGGCGGGCGATTCTTGATCTCGGCCACGGGCGTTCAACGGTTCGCAATTAACGAGGTCTTGCAGCGTCGCCCATACATGTCCGCCCGTGTGGAACTGCTCGTTGAGGATCAAGACTCCTGGCTCCCAGACACCGAGATGGAAGTTATACGGCAGGCGTTCACCAGATATTCCAGTCTGGTTTCGGGAATGTCCGGTGGCTGGACTCGACAAGCACGCGGCCCGGCCAGTCCGGTGGCGCTCTCCTACCACATAGCCGAGACTCTCCAGGTCGATCTGGACGAAAAACAGGCCTTGCTGGAGGAGCCATCTGCATCCAGAAGGCTGGAGGCCGAGTTGGACATTTTGAGACGCGATGCAGAGAAAATCGGGCGGCGGATGGCTATGGAGATGACGACCCGGTTCGGGAGACAGTGAAGCTGTCAGAAGTGGCTGGGTATCAGGTTTTCAGGTGTCAGGAAAAAAAACTCCAGCCACCAGATAACTCCGATGGCTGGAGGCTGACAAGCTAAACGCTTACAGAACGCCCTGGCTCTCGAAGCCTTGAGCGAGGGCGCCAATGCCTTCGTATATCTCCTCTGGGGTGTTGTAGCCGAAGCACAGGCGGGCGCAGTTGCGGCCCGATACGCCGTCCGGCGCGAAGTTGGGACCAGGTAGGTACCCAACGTCGTGAGAGTCCAGCACCTTGTCTCGAATGGACAGCAGGTCGGCTTCCTCCTGCATCTTGAGCCACAGGAACAGGCCGCCTTGCGGGTTGCTCCACTCGGCCTTGTCGCCGAAGTTCTCACCCAGACCAGCCAGCATGGCATCGCGCTTGGCCCGCTGGATGTCGTTGATCTCTTCGATATGGCCGTCAAGCTGGCCGGTGACATACCGATGAATAGCGAAACTGGCGAAGTAGTTGGCAGAACCACCGCTCTTGACGGCCAGGGCGCGGTTGAGTAGCTCAGGAGGAGCAGTCAGGTAGCCTAACCTCATGCCCGGAGCGATGATCTTGGAGAATGACGCCACATACATGACGCTGTCGGTATCGTCCAGCGCATGGAAGGAGGTCACGTCCTCACCTTCGTATCGCAGGTCCACATAGCAGTCGTCTTCCATAATGGGAATGCTGTGCTTCTGAGCGATAGCCAGCACCGCCTGTCGGCGCTCCAGAGGCATCGTCCAGCCCTGAGGGTTCTGGAAGGTCGGGATCAGGTAGATAAGCTTGGGCTTTTTGCCCTCGCCGATGGCCTTCTGGATCGTGCTCTCCAGAGCGTCTGGGACCATGCCGTCTCCGTCGGTCTCGACGCCTCGGATGTCGCCCTGGAAACGGCGCATCTGGGATAGTGTGCCTGTGTACACGAAGTCGTCGGTCAGCAGAACGTCGCCCGGATCAACCAAAACTTCGAGAAGCATGTGAATGGGCTGGCCGGAGCCGTCGCCCATAATGATGTCATCCGCCGAGACGTGAATGTCGCGGTCGCGGGCCATCTTGTCGGCGATAAACTCGCGCAGAGGCCCGTATCCCTTGGGAGGAGCATACAGGGCCAGATCGCGGCCCTCTTCATCCAATCCCTGTTTCAGGCCTTCCATCAGGCCATCAAAGGGGATGGACGCGGGGTCTGGATACGCCACCGCGAAATCGTACTTTCCTCGTTTTGCTGCGCCTCCGCCGCCCGGTCGTGCTGCCGGAGCGTTCTGAGCGAACAGTCCTTCGTAGCTGAACTGTTTAGAGTCGGCCATTCATACCCTCCTTGGGTTGCGCGGCCCTTTGGGGCCGTAAATTTCGGTCAATTGTACACCCTTTGGCAAAGGGCGAGGATTGCATATTCGCGTCGGAGCGTGAGACTTCCGTAAGAACAGGGCCGCGTTTACGCGTTGTCGAACATCCCCTGGCTCTCGAACACGCCTGCCAGGATGGCAATGCCTTCCCGAATCTGTTCTGGATTGTGGTAGCTGAAAGTCAACCGCATCTTGTTGTTGCCCTCGCCGTCGGCACGGTACATGGCCCCTGGATTGTACTTAACTCCAGCTTGAATGGCCGCGTCCAGCGCGTCCCAGGTGTTTGCGCCTTCAGGAAGCTCGCCCCACAGGATCATCCCGCCGTTGGGCTGAGACCACTTGCAGCTTGGAGGAAAGTGCTCGCCCAGAGCCGCCATCATCGTGTCTCGCTTGGTCTTAAGAGAGTCTGCCACCGACGGAATGTATTCGTCACCGTGCTCGCTGAGGTAGCCATAAACCGCCATCGAGGTCAGGTGGCTGGGCGACACTCCGAACCTGAGCTTGCGGAGAGTGTCCATCACAGGCTCCGGGGCGACAGCGTAACCCAGGCGCAGACCGCACCCCAACAGCTTGGTGTACGCTGAGACGTACATCACGCCATCCTGATCGTCCATGCCCATCATGGCTGGAGGCAGCGGGTCGCCGTCGATATAGAAATCTGCATAGGACTCGTTCTCGAAGATCGGGACTCCGTACCGCTGGGAAATTTCCACCATTCGCTTCTTGCGCTCTTCGCTCATGGTGATGCCCATGGGGTTCTGATAGACCGAGATGCTGTAGATCATCTTGGGCTGGATGCCCCTGGCGTTCAGGCTCTTGATGGCGTCTTCCAGGGCATCGGGGTCCATGCCGTCCACATCGGTGGGAATGTGGACCACGTTGGCGCGGTGACCCAGCAGCATGTTCAACGTGCCGGAGTATGTGAACTCCTCGGCCAGCACCGTATCGCCTGGGTCGATAAATGCATCGACGATTGTGCTGATGGCCCCGCCTGCGCCGGAACTGAGAAAGATGCTCTCCAGAGGAACGTCGATTCCCCGATTCTCGCTCAGGCGCTGTCGAATCAAATCTCGCAGTCCATCGTGCCCCTGAGGAGGCGGGTACTTTGCCAGCGCCGCGCCCTCCGAAGGCATCAGCGCCCTCAGAGAATCTGCAAGCTCAGTGGTCGGCATCTGATCCAGGTCTGTATATGTAACTGAGAAAACGTAGTCAGTGTCGGCAGCTATGCCCGGATGAGACCGCACCTCCGCAGGCATATTCCGGCTGACAAGTTTCGCATAGTCCATTCAATTCCTCATCAATTCATGAACTTCCACCCGTCCGCCGGCAGTCCCTTCACTGCCCGGCATACTTTCGAGGTTTCGGGTTTCAGCTAGTCAGGTATCAGGATTTCACCAATCTGAACACTAAGAATCCCGCCATGCTGAGCCGAAGCGAAGCATCTGGTATGAGAGCAAGCGAACTTCGCCCTAAAACGCCAAATCTCCTGAAATCCCGACGACCTCGTCCCTACAGTGGCAGTTGAATCCTCTCGCCGGTCTGAATGCTCATGGTCACTGCGTCGGTGAACTCCATGTAGCGCACGCCGTCATAGAAGTTGGTGTGAGTGATCGGCTCAATGCCCCGAATGGCGTTGATGAACTCTTCTTCGACACGCCATCCGCCCTTCTTCTCGTCGGGAATCTCGATGACCGACAGGCCGTCGTCGCCGCGACGCCCGCCGCTGAGCGTCAGGCTGCCTGTGTCCAGGTGCAGCGTTCCCTCGGAGCCGAATATCCAGACACCCGCTGCGGGAGCGTGACCCGTCACAGTGCTGATTTTGATTCGAGCCACGGGGCCAGAGGCCATCTCTGCCAGAATTTCCACATGGTCCGGAATCGTGATGTGGCGACGCGCGCCCGTGTCGTCATTGCGGTGCTTGACGTGGACTCGGCCCACGGCGGACACAGCCTCTGCGGGGCCAACCCATCGCATCATGCCTTCGTACCAGATGCCCATCTGCATTATATTGTTGCCGCTCATGTCCCGGTCGTGACGCCAGTGGAACGGGCCGCTGCCATCCACGAAACCGCTAGGCGACACATTCATGTCGATGGACAGGATATCGCCCAGGTAACCGTCGGCGATCATCTCTATGATCGTGGCGTCCACAGGCAGAGTCATGGGAGCGGGAACGATCTGAGCAACGAGGCCAGGGCTGTCCTGAGAAGCCTCCAGCATCTCCCGCGCGTCATCTGAATTGACCGTCATGCGCGCCTCGGTCTGCACGTGCTTGCCAGCCAACAGCGAGGCGATGACCATAGTCTTGTGAGTGTAGGGCCATGTGCCGATGATGATAGCGTCGGTGTCATCAGCGTCGATCAGATCAATCCAGCTATCATAGACCGTCGGGAGGCCCCACTTATCAGCAATCCGCTGACCCGATGCCCGACTGCGGTTGGCAACGCTGACCAACTCCACGCCCTCGATGGCCTGAAGTCCCGGCAGGTGCCTGAGTTCAGTGTTCGCCCCCGCGCCCACAAATCCAACACGAATAGTATCGTCTGCCATACTAATGCGACCCTCCCAAGAGTGTAATCGAATACTCGAAATCCGGTTCCGATTATAGGCGTCGATGGGTTGGGGCGTCTAGTGGGGAAGATTCCTCGACCGACACAGGCAGTGAGCGCCCGGTCACCCCACCGCGTTCAGGACCATGCCCGACGACGCGAACTCCAGCACTATGCGCACCGTTTCGTCCGCGATGGCCTGATGGGCCTGGAGGGTGGCGCCTCCGATGTGGTGAGCGCCTATGACTCCGGGGAGCGAGAACAGGGGGTTGTCCACGACTCCAGTTCCGGTGGATGGTTCGCCTTCGAAGACGTCCACTCCGACTTTGATCCCTTTCGAGCGCACAGCCTCGGCCAGCGCTGACTCGTCCACGACCTCGGAACGGGCGGTGTTGATGAGGTAGGCTCCGGGTTTCATGGCGTCCAGGAATTTTTCGGAAATCATGTGGCGGGTGTCGTCGTTCAGCGCGACGTGCAGGCTCACGATATTGGAATTTGCCGCAACGTCCAGAGGAGTCTCCAGGCGCCGGACTCCAAGCTCCGAAGCTCGGTCAGGAGTCAGCGAGCGGCTCCAGGCCACAACGTCCATGCCGAACGCTTTGGCAAGAGGAACCATCGCGCGGCCTGTGTAGCCCAGACCAATGATGCCCAGCGTCTTGCCATAGAGTCCGGGGGCGTCGCTGTATCCCGCCTTATCGTAGCGTCCGTTGCGAAGATCGAGTACGTTGTCGTGGATGCTGCGGTCTAAGGAGAGGATGAGTCCGAAAGCAATTTCTGCGACGGCATGAGCGTTCATTCCGGGGCAGTTGGCGACGTGGATTCCCAGCCTGGTGGCAGTCGCGACGTCGATGGTGTTGAATCCGGCTCCGGCCCTGATAATCAGGCGAAGGGTTTCGGCTCCGGCATTCAGAGTGGATGCCTCGACCCGCGTGGAGCGCACAATGAGGATATTCGCTTCGGTATCAACAACAGCCTGAGCTAAGGCGTCGTCCCGCAGATCGGGAGCATTGATAACGTTGATGCCAGTCTCAGCGATTTGAGCCTGGGCGGTCTCGGAGAACCTGTCAGCTACCAGAACTTTCATGGCCGTGTCCGTTGAGCATTTCCGGCTTCAGCCATCCGGCCCTCCCGTAGTTAGCTGGCTTGCCAATGTGGAAGCCCTCCACGGGGGCGAAGTCTCCGGCTCTCAGAGCGTCCAGCAGATCGCGCTCGTTGCGGATGTCTCCGTTGAAAGCGGTGGTGCCTCGGGCGAAGCCGTCGGTTGAATGAGCGTCGCTGCCGCCGGTGCCCCATTTTCCCAGCACCGCCGCGACTTCCTGAGCGTAGCGATTTTCGACCTCGATATTGCCCCCGTTGACAACCTCAATCTCGTCCACAAGCTCGAAAACAGGATGCTTGGCCGCTTCGTCCGCCGATTCCGGAAGTTTATCGGCCTCCTGGAACAGCATGTTCTGTGTGTAGTGGGGCAGGTCGAACAGGAATCGGAAGGGGTGGGCCAGAATCATGAACCCGCCAACGTCGTCAACCGCTTTCCTCAGCACCTTGATGGTCTCCAGGCTGTCGCCGTAACCGGCAACGTGGCCGGAGAGACCCATTGTGATGACATGACCCAGAGGCGTGTACACCTCGTGAGCGCGGACCAGAACGATGTCTTGCTTGCTGGCAAATTCCCTGAATTCAAACTCAGGCCAACCATCATGCTCGGTGACCATCGCTCCGGTGAGGCCCAGACGTTTGACCTCGGATACCATCTCTTCGGGTGTCAGTCCGCTGTCGGGACTACCCTGGTTTGTGTGCACGTGGAGGTCAAATAGCGATGGCAAGGTGTACGGGTGCTCCTTATGTTTCTGATTGCGCAGATTGTTTCATACCGACGCTTCACATATTTACAGAAACAAGCGCATCAGGTCAAGATGCCAGGGCTGTTGGGGAGGTCTCCTCGCTGATGCTTGTGCTCAACAGGGCGCGGATTGTTGGATTATCATATCGAATTGGTGTAGCGACTGCCCGCAATTTCTTATATGACAGCGGTATCGAATGACGCTGGATACACAGCGTGCTGATTCAAAGTCGGGTAAACGTCAGATATGAATATAACGTGATAATTGGCAGCTACCCCGGTTCGTCTTGGTTACCCTGTTGACAGACATCGCTTGAAGCCATAATATTCCCTGATAAGACTCGAAATAGGCAATCGGGCGTAATTACCCTTGCCCAGGAGGCATTGATGGATTTTACCTATCAGTACACAGATGAGCAGGAAGAGTTCCGGAAAGAAGTTCGCACCTGGTTACAGGAGAACATCCCCGCCGACAAACGCGCGCCGGTGGATCGCAACGAACTGTCCGACGAGATGTATGCGTGGTGGCGCGAGATGCACAAGACGCTGGCCGCAAAGGGCTGGCTCTATCCCACCTACCCGAAAGAGTACGGCGGAGGCGGTCTCTCAGGCGAGCACGAGACCATCCTTCAGGAAGAATTCCGGGATGCCAGGGTCGTGGGTGGCTTCACCAATAGCCTCGTTTTCCCCACTCTCCTCGTATGGGCAACCGACGAGCAGAAAGAGCTGTTCCTCAAGCCTCTGTTGAGCGCCGAG
>JASLRP010000557.1 GCA_030743915.1 SAR202 cluster bacterium
CATGAAGATGTAAACGCCGAATGGCTTACCGAAGCGCTCAGGTCTGGCGGCGTTATCGACGACCAGGAGGTCGGAAATTTCCAAATCGAGCCGCTGGGCGATGAGGTTGGGCGGACCAGCAGTCTGGTCAGGATTGCGGTCGAGTATGACGAACGTTCAGAAGTCCTACCCAACTCGATGGTCGCCAAGTTTGTCAGCCGAATCCAGGCCAATCGTGACTTCGCGGGCGGTCACGGACTGTTTCAACGGGAGATCGAGCTATACAAGACTCTCGGAGACGCCATCCCGTTAAACATGCCGAAGCTGTATTTTGGTCTCGCCTCGGATAGCTCGGATCTGGCGATCATACTCCTGGAAGCGATTGACGGTGTCTCTAAAGAGAGCCTGTCTGTTGCCGGGCTTCGACTCACCGCGACCGAGGCCAAGCTGGCTTTGACCGAGGTGGCAAAGATGCACGCCAAATGGTGGGAAAACCCGACGCTTGAATCCTATGATTGGCTGATGGAGGTCAAAAGCGACACTCGGAATTTGATGTATAGCAGATACCCTGAAGCCTGGGCGACGATGCGGCGCGTTATGGAGCCTGTGTTCACGCCCGCGCAACTCCAAATGTGTGACAAGCTGTCCAGTTATCTGCCAACCCTCATATCCAAATTCGACAGCATGCCGGTGACTCTGCGTCACGGCGATTTCCACCTGGGAAACCTGTTATGGGATATAGCAGACGAGCCTGAGACCGTGTGGTTCATCGACTGGCAAGGTCCCGGAGTGGGACCGGCAATCCTCGACATCGCCTGGTGCATATCAGGCGACGTTCCAACATCTGACTTGCCACGCGTTCGACAAGACTATCTCCCGGAATATCACAACGCTCTCCTCAGCCACGGAGTGACCGGCTATGAATATGGTAATTTTCTGAACGACTACAGGTACGGATTGTTGGACGCAGTAACGCGCATTATCGCGATATTGGCCAACGTAGATTTGGCCCGTGAGGACTCTGTTGAAGTCGAGCGCATGGTCATAGGTCGCATGGTCAGCGCGGCAGAGGATGCCGATTGCGTGGAACTGATCTCTTGAAAGAGACGAATCACCCCAGAGGAGCCTGACATGTTTATCCCCGAAAGGCACGAAGACGTGACAGCCGATTGGCTGACTGAAGCATTGAGGTCCGGCGGCGTGATCGGCGACGAATCCGTCAGGGAGTTCCAGATTGAGCCACTCGGCGCGGATCGTTCGCGCACCAGCAGTCTGGCTAGAATTTCTGTCGAGTACGATGGACATGCTGACGGCCTACCTCGTTCGATGTTTGCAAAATTCGTCAGCCGCATACCCGGCAATCGTCAGCTTGCGACCAACTACAGCCTTTTTCGACAGGAGATCGAACTATACAAGAATCTCGGGGATTCCATTCCGTTGAACATGCCAGAGGTGTATTTCGGGCGCGTGTCAGAGAATGGTGATGTCGCTGTCCTTTTGCTGGAGGAGTTGAATGGTGTCTCGAAAGAATCACTGCCGCCAGCGCAACGCACACTCACCACCAGCGAGACAAAGCTCGCTATGAGCGAACTATCGAAGATGCACGCCAGATTCTGGGAAGACCGAGCGCTCAACGAATATGAATGGCTTCCTGGTCTCGACAACGACTTTCGGAGGTGGATATATCAGTCATACGATCAAGCGTGGGCAAA
>JASLRP010000558.1 GCA_030743915.1 SAR202 cluster bacterium
TTCAGGAATTCTTCGCCGCAGAGCAACTCAGGGACGATCCTGAAGGATTGGTCGAAAAATACAAGGCTGACGGACAAACATGGAGGGAATCGCTGAAGCTCTGGTGTGGACTTCAGCGAGACAACACTCCTGTTGTAAAAGCTATCTATGCTTTGGATGAGATGTTGGGTTTTGAGTGCCTTGCAGACGCACACGAGGTTGAACCAGACACTACAAATACCATCATAGATTATTTTCGGTCTAAACTGGGGCAGTCCGACACAGACGACGCTGTGGCGCGCGCATTTGGTATTTTGGCGATGGACGACACCCCGATCGGCAACGAAACCTTCACATTCCTAAAGTCCACGCTTTCTGACGAAAGTGAGGGGTCCACAAGGCACTTGGCCGCGGCCACAGCCCTTTCATTATCAAATATGCCGCGGGGAGCAGAAGCGCTTGCGGAACATTATGAATTGCAGGGTATCCGGCCATTTCTGGTTCGCATGGGTGGAGTATCTGTTTCTGCTCTGGTAACCCTGGCTAAAAATGGCGCCCATTCCGCCCTGGAGGATTTGAAGGAACTTGGGTCTCCTCAAGCTGCCGAAGCGCTTACAAGTCTAATATGGGAAGAAAGCGATACAGCGCATCGAGCCGCTTGGCCTCTTGCTGAGTTGCTCGCCGATGAGGAGATTGCCAACTCTCTGAGGAGGGTGAGTCTCTCACCGGATCAGTGCAACGCGCCTGGCGTCAGTGACTACCGCTGGGTGTGGGAACCATTTGAGACCGACGAGGATGCGTCCCAGGATTGTCCATCCCTTCCCACAATAGCCAGCCGCTTAGCATACCTGATATCCAAAGGTGTGGAATCAGACCTCGGATATTCTATCAATGCCCGACTGGCTGTTCCTCTCCTCGCTATCGAGGACTATGAGGAATCTCTGAAGGCGGCATCGGAAAGTGGGCTGTCCGAACTAGGTTTGCAGAGCGATGTCGCGCCTGACGAGATCGAAGAAATGTTAGAGAGAACGGACGTAACACTCCCTGTCAGAAGGCTCATGCTTGCAATTTATCCGGGTTGGCTTAATATTCTCTTTGAGCGGCTTAGGGAATCTGACAGAAAGCCAGACATAGCCGACTGGAGAAACGTGAACAGGCGGCTTACCTACGAATTCCATAGGGGCTGGCACTACTATCTGGTGCTTGGCATCTCCGCGGGATTCACCGGTTTAGCGCTGGCGCAAATTGTCTGGTCGTTGATCGACTCCTTCGTCGTCAGCAACCCCTGGCCCTGGGTTTACATTGCCTCAATTCCGCCGATAATCTCAGTTATTGGGTTATTCGGTTGGTTTGATGAATCATTTTCGCTTGAAGCTATAGAGCTACCGGTATTACGAACTTTGTCAGGCCGCAACTTGAGGGAAAGTGCCTCAACCTATAAGTTTCGTCCGGATGTTTTTCTATGTGCAATCATTTGGGGGTCCATCATCTACGCGGTTCAATCAGTTATTCTAGTTTTTCAGGACGATAGGTGGATTGATAGGCTTTGGGGCCCCCTTCTTCTTCTCTACTTAGCTACGCCAATGGTCACAGTGGCTATTTTTGCCTCACAGTTCATGCTGCGTTTCGATTTGTCCTTTGGAGCGGTTGGGCTTGTGTGGCTTGGGGCAATTGCCGTTGGGTTCGCTCTATGGAGAATGGGGCGCAGAGAAGAACGCAGGTCGCGTAATCCGCTTCAGGGGATATTGAATTCCAGAATAGTTTCCGATAACGAATCAAGCCTTCAAGAGCAAAGTTTCTTAAGTAAGAAGGTTGAAAGATAATCTATTGTGAACCTCTCTCAAAAACCCGTGATGTGATGAACATGAAGCCGGCGAAGGTCTGAACAACGTTCGAAATATCGGGGCTGGTTCGCGTCGACCCGATGATTCGATGTTGGGCTTCGCGAAACTCCCGTGGAACAACCGGAAATCCCCGTGCTAGCACGTTGACCCGCGCCTTGCGGCTTTCGTATAATGCGTTCGTGCCGCTTGCCCAGGTGGCACAATGTAAGAGGCTTTTAGGTAGGTTTTGGATCAAACGGGCTAACCTCTCGGCAGTTGTCGTGGAGTAATCCGATCAGTCCTAACAACCAACGGGACAATGAGACCTCGGCTCACAATGCCGCAGACTCTATGAGAGAGGCCTGCGGCGTGGTAGGGGTGTATTCCAAAGGCGAGGACGTCGCCCGCGTTGCCTTCTTCGGCATCTACGCCCTTCAGCATCGAGGGCAGGAGAGCGCCGGAATAGCTACTGCGGACGGCGAGCGAATTCGCAATCGCACTTCCATGGGCCTGATTAGTCAGGCATTCCAGGAAGACCACCTCACAGACCTCCCCGGCCACATCGCCATCGGCCACACCCGTTATTCCACCACCGGCTCCAGCCACATCACCAACGCACAACCCGTTCTCTCCCGAGGCCCCAACGTCGAGCTTGCTCTAGCCCACAATGGCAACGTCATAAACGCTCTGGAATTGCGTCGCGAACTGGAAGTTATGGGGTGCCATTTCAAAGGCTCCAACGATTCGGAGATCATCGCCCAACTGCTCTCCCACGCTCCTTCGGACAATTGGTCGGCCCGAATCGCCTACATAATGCGTAAATTGCAGGGAGCATACTCTCTGACAGTGATGACCAAGGACGCGGTGATCGGCATTCGGGACCCTCTGGGCGTCAGGCCGCTGTGTATCGGAAAGCTGAATGGCGGCTGGGTCATCGCCTCCGAGTCCTGCGCCCTGGACCATGTTGGCGCGACCTACATCCGGGAAGTTGAGCCTGGCGAGGCGGTGATCGTTGACGCCAACGGTCTCAGAACCGTCTATCGCAGTCGTCAGAACGGCACGAGAGCCAGTTGTGTTTTCGAGAATATCTACTTCGCCCGACCTGACAGCATCATGAACGGCAGGCTGCTTTACAGCGACCGAATGAAAATGGGCGCCGAGCTTGCAAAAGAGTTCCCCACTGAGGCCGATATGGTCATCGGAGTTCCAGACTCGGCCACCGCCGCCGCCGTCGGATACTCGCAGGAATCGGGCATACCCTTCGGCGAAGGGCTTGTGAAGAACCGATACGTCGGACGCACCTTCATCCAGCCAGACCAGCGGTTCCGTGAACTGGGCGTTCGACGAAAACTGAATCCACTGCCAGAGCTTATCAAGGGCAAACGGCTTATCGTTGTCGATGACAGCATCGTCAGAGGGACCACGACGCCCCATGTCGTGGAACTGCTCCGCAGAGGCGGCGCAAAGGAGATACACCTGCGTATCTGCGCCCCGCCCATCATATCCACATGCCACTTCGGCGTGGACATGGCCTCCAAGAAGGAACTTATTGCGTCAGACAAATCCGTGGAGGACATCCGGGAATTCGTGGGGTCCGACTCTCTTGGCTACCTGAGCATCGAAGGTTTGGCGCGGGCAGTAGGCAGCGCTAAAGAGAACTACTGCATGGGCTGTTTCACTGGCCAGTATCCCATCCCCGTTCAGTTGGAGATGGACAAACTGGTCATGGAGGCTCAGGCCACCGCCGATTAGTTCTTCTAGCTGTCAGCCACCAGCCGTCAGAACTTGCCATTCTGAACGGATGTGAAGAATCTAGTCGAAAGCGAAACACTGTTAGAATTTCGGTGACCACTTCAGGCTGAACTCAGGGTAAAATGTCCAAGAAGAAACTCGCTATCGGCGTTCTGTCCTCCCACGGAGGCACGAATCTCCAGACGATCATAGACTCCTGCAAATCGGGACATATCGATGCCGAGGTGCGGGTGGTGATCTGCAATAACTCCAGGGCCACCGCGATGGAAAGAGCGAAGCGAGAGGGCATTCCCTGCTTCCATATGAGCGGCGCAACTCACCCAGAACCCGGAGAACTCGACTCCGCAATCACATCCACGCTGACAGAGCATGGCGTCGAATTGGTCGCGCTGGCCGGCTACATGAAAAAGTTGGGGCCTCTCACGCTGGAGCGTTATCGGGGTCGGGTTTTGAATATCCACCCGGCGCTGCTTCCCAAGTTTGGAGGCCAGGGGATGTACGGCGAGAGAGTTCACAAAGCGGTCCTGGACGCTGGCGAGAAGGTGTCAGGCGTGAGCATCCACGTTGTGGATGAAGAGTACGATCACGGGCCGGTGGTCTCTCAACGCCAGGTCCCGGTGCTGGAGGGCGACACGCCTGAATCTCTGGCCGAGCGGGTGCTGACGCAGGAACATATTTTGTACTCAGACACGATCCAGGACATCGCCTCTGGAAAGATCGACCTGGACAACCTTCCTCAAATGGACTGAATCCTCTCCAGAATTCTTCGAGAATTTTTTTCGAGCCGCTGATAAATTAGGCAGAGCGTTTACAGGGGAGGGGTGAAACCCTCCCTTGTGCGTCGTCTCACAACTTCACATGACCAAGGTTGGAAAGCAATGACAGAAGGAACATACAAACAGGCAGGCGTGGACCTGGAGGCATCTCAGAGCCTCAAACGCCGCATTCGAGACATCGTGACCCCAACTCACGGCCCTCAGGTGCTGGCGGGGGTCGGGGCCTTCGGGGCCATGTACCAGTTCGCCGGATACAAAGATCCGATTCTGGTCTCCAGCACCGACCCGGTGGGCACCAAGCTCCGGCTGGCGGTGATGATGGAACGCTACGACACCATCGGAGTGGACCTGGTGAACGCCTGCATCAACGACGTGATCGTCTGCGGCGCAAGGCCGATATTCTTCCTGGACTACATCAACATGAGCAGTCTGCGGCCCGATGTCGTGGAGGAGCTTGTGGGAGGCATGGCTCAGGCGTGCCAGGAGGTCAACTGCGCCCTGATTGGCGGCGAGACGGCAGAGATGCCCGGAGTGTTCGCCGAGGGCAATTTCGATGTATCGGGCTTCGTGGTGGGCGTCGTGGAGAAGTCAGAGATGATCGACCCGACGACCATCAGCAAGGGTGACGTGCTGATCGGCGTGCCCTCCAACGGACTGCACACCAACGGCTACTCGCTGGTGCGCCACGTCTATGGCCTGGACACTGATCCATCTCCCTTGCATGAGATCCGCCCGGAATTGGGAGAATCACTGGGTGACGCTCTGCTGCGTCCCCACCCCCCGTATCTCGACGCGCTGGCTCCGGTGTTCTCTCAAGTCAAAGGTATCGCCCATATCACCGGCGGCGGACTGATCGAGAACGTCCCACGCATGCTGCCCGACAACGTGACCGCCAACTTCGACACCCGAACGTGGCCCATTCCTCCCATCTTCACAACCATCCAGGAGGACGGCGGCATCCCCCGAGACGAGATGTACCGCGTGTTCAACATGGGCCTGGGCATGGTCCTGGTCTGTGACCCGTCCGAGGTGGACGCGGTGGTGAATCTTGTGCCTGACTCGATGTTTGTTGGCGAAATATCCAGCAGTTCTGGTGATGAGCAGGTCGTGCTTCAATCGTGACATGTCGGGTTGGTAAGATAAGATGGCAATGAATCGCGAAGATTTCCAAACTCTTGCCGAAATGCGCGTTGAAGATGCTCGTGTTCTATTGGACGCCGGAAGGTATGCGGGAGCATACTACTTGTGTGGTTACGCAGTAGAGTGCGCTCTGAAAGCCTGCATAGCCAAGCAAACTCAAATGCATGAATTTCCAGAGTTGGATCGAGTGCGTCAAAGTTATACACATCGACTTCCTCAACTCGTGCGACTGGCACGTCTCGAAGGAGATTTGAACAGACAACGCCAACGCAGTAGCATATTTGACGACTACTGGAACAGGTTGGAAGATTGGAATGAGCAATCACGATATGAACACGATATTACCGAACAAAGAGCTCGCGCATTAGTTGATTCTGTTACAGATCCTTTGAATGGGGTGCTTACATGGCTGAGGAATCACTGGTAATCAAGGAACTTAACCGCGACATGATTGACGCGGGAAACGCATTCGTCAGTAAATTGGAGTCCGAGGGATTCGATGCGACTGCAATACTATGGTTGTACATGGAACACTTGGGAGAGTGGCGAGTTGTTATCGCAGCTCCTGACGTTGACATACTCGGCGCTAAGTCAGTCTATCTCAAAGCTCGGTCAATCCTATACGGAATGAGTGATGACGCCGTAAAAGCTTGGCTCATTAACAAGGTAATGACCATTGACGAAAGACGGGCGCCAATTCCAGGCCTCCAGAAAGAAGCGGCTAGGCTGAGCGAGACCAAACTTGGCGCATTAAAAGGTATCGTGGACGGCTCGTATATCGATTCCTATATCTACAAGATCACACCTCTGGAGCCAACAACTGTGAAACTAGCTCTCCTAAGCGCATATGACAAGACCGGACTGGTGGACTTCGCCCGACAGTTGAAGGCCGGAGGTTACGATCTGGTAAGCACCGGCGGCACTGCAAGAGATATCAAGAACGACGGAATTGACGTTCAAGAAGTCTCGGACCTGACCGGCTCACCAGAAATTCTGGATGGCCGGGTCAAGACCCTCCATCCCACCGTCCACGCCGGAATTCTGGCCCGACGCGATAACGAAAGCCACATGGCCCAGCTTGCCGACGATGAGACCGGAACTATCGACATCGTGGCCTGCAACCTCTATCCCTTCGTGGAGACGGTCAGCAAGCCTGACGTTACGCTGGGCGACGCTCTGGAGAACATCGACATCGGCGGCCCAACGATGATCCGAGCCGCCGCCAAGAATTTTCAGGATGTGCTGGTTGTCGTCGATCCCGCCGACTATGAATGGATTGGCCAGCGCATCGCAAAGGGTGGCGGGATAACTCGGGAGGAACGCAAGGAGCTGGCCCGTAAAGCCTTTCAGCATGTCGCTCTCTATGACACCGCAATCTCCCGGTATCTCAGCGGCGAGGAGACCCAGACCTCCTGGGATGAGTTCACCCTGGGATTCAATCGAGTTCAGGACCTGCGCTACGGAGAGAATCCTCACCAGCAGGCGACGCTGTACTCCACGGCCCTGTCCGCGGGAGGCATCGTGGACGCAAAGCGGCTCCACGGACTGGAGATGTCCTTCACCAACATCCTGGACGCCGATGCCGCCTGGAGGGTGGTGTCCGACTTCTCTGAGAACGCAGTCGCGGTGATCAAGCACACCAACCCCTGCGGTCTGTCGGTGCATCCCGATCAGGCCATAGCCTATCAGCAGGCATTCGAGGGCGATTCGGTCTCGGCATATGGCGGCATCGTCGGGTTCAACCGCACGGTGACCATCGCCACCGCAGAGGCCATGCGCGGAGTGCTGTACGACCAGATCATCGCTCCCGGATTCGAGCCTGAAGCGTTGGAGATTCTCAAGCGCAGGCGCAGGACCCGCATTCTGGAGATCACGCTTGCCAACGGGCCAACCGAGGGTCTGGACGTTCGTACCGTGTCCGGCGGCGTGCTGGTGCAAACTGCCGACACCCTGGAGGAAGACCCGCGAACCTGGAACGTCGCCACCGAGCGACCGCCCACCGACAAAGAGTATCGAGACCTTGCCTTTGCGTGGCGGGCATGCAAGCACATCAAGTCCAACACCATCGTCCTCGCTAAGGACAACACTCTGGTGGGCATGGGCGCGGGCCAACCCAACCGCGTGGTAAGCGTCCACCTGTCCCTGCGAATCGCTGGAGACAAGGCCAAGGGCAGTGTTCTGGCGTCCGACGCTTACTTCCCCTTTGGTGACAGCGTCGAGATGGCCGCCGAGGGCGGAATTACGGCCATCGCTCAGCCAGGAGGCTCCATTCGGGACGAGGACTCCATCGAAGCCGCCAATCGTCTGGGCATCGCGATGGTCCTGACCGGAACTCGACACTTCCGTCATTAAGTGGGATTCAGGTATCAGGTTGTCAGGTATCAGAAAATCCACGTTGAGCGGAGTGCCGCTGAATGAGTAAATCTCTGGATGTTGTAATTCCTGTGCTGAACGAGGAGCGTATCCTCGCCGATAGCGCCCGCACAGTGGCCGACTTCTTGTCTGAAAATCTGGACGATTACGATTGGGCCATAGTAATTGCCGACAACGGCTCCACCGACGCCACACTATCCATCTGCCAGACTCTTTCGGAACAGGACTCCAGAGTGAGGTTCATCCGGCTGGAGCAACGAGGCCGAGGCCGTGCCCTGAAACAGGCCTGGACCGAAAGCGACGCCGACATCGTGGCCTACATGGACGTGGACCTGTCCACCGACCTGTCCGTCCTGCCGACGGCTATTGCCGCCGTCGCTGCCGAAGGTTACGACGTTGCCATAGGCTCCCGACTCAAACGCGGAGCTAACGTGATAGGCCGCTCCTTCAAGCGTGAGTTCATTTCCCGATCATACAGCCTGATGTTCCGCACCATGTTTCTCGCAGGGTTCCAGGACGCCCAGTGCGGATTCAAGGCCGTGAGTCGTCGGGCGGCGAATGACGTCGTTCCTCTGGTGGTGGACAACGGCTGGTTCTTCGACACCGAAATGCTGCTTATCGCCGCGAAGAACGGCTACCGAATCAAAGAAATCCCTGTGAAGTGGACCGACGACCCGGACAGCCGCGTCAGAATCGTCAGCACCGCCTGGGAAGACATCAAGGGCCTGCTCCGCCTGCGATTCGGAGGGCTGAGACGGGCGGGTCGCGCCATCGCTCGAAATCGGTAGAGGCAGGGTTCGACTGCTTGTGGTGTCTCCCACGCGCTTGCAGACTTGACGCCTATCACGGTACCATTACGAATCCATAGAACCCGTGGTCGAACTCAACCGTAAGGGGCAGTTATGAGCAACGTGGTGCTTGTCGTGGACATGCTTGTCGGCTTCATGGAGCCGGGGAAGAACCTGTACTGCGGCGATGAAGCCCGTCAAATAATCCCCAACATCCAGAGGCTGATCGAGAGCGAGCAGGCCGCAGGCTCTAGCATCATATTCATAGCCGACACCCACGACCCCGATGACCTGGAGTTCGAGATGTTCCCCGTTCATTGCGTTCGAGGGACCGAGGAGTGCGAGGTAATCCCGGAGTTGGCCGACTATGTGACCGCCACCCTCCAAAAACGACGGTACAGCGCTTTCTACGAAACTGATCTGGCTGAACGCCTGGAGACTCTGAAGCCGGATAAAATAATACTGGCAGGCGTCTGCACCGACATCTGCGTGATGCACACCACCGCCGACGCCCGCAACCGAGACTACGTGGTGGAGGTGCCCACCGACTGCGTGGCATCATTCGACGCAGACGCCCACAGGTACGCCCTCGATCACATGGATAAGATATTGGGAGCGAAGCTGACCAGTCTTGCAACATCGTAAATGGGATCGCCATTCTGAGTCCGCGGACGAAGAATCTGGTCGCAGGTGAGACGACTGTTCAATGAAAACGACCAGATGCTTCGCTGCCGCTCAGCATGGCGAAGTATCTCTATCATCTTTCGTAACGTCAATAACAGCCGACGTGTCCATGACATTCAATACAAAAATAGCTGGTAACATTTAATGGTTAACACACCTTTCGACATCCGTCCCTCCATCCTGGTTGGCGACACCGCTGACGTTTATCTTCAGCGCACCCTGACCATCCTGCGTAACGAGAGCATCAACCCCACTGTCACCATGGAATTCTTCCCGCGAAGCGATGGGGTGTTCTGTGGTATCAGGGAGGTTCGAGCCCTTCTCGCAAAGGTGCTGCCTGAGACGGGCAGCGAGGTTTGGGCGCTGGAGGAAGGCGAGGTCCTGGAGGCTGGCGAGGTCGCCCTGCGGATCAAGGCTCCGTACAGCTCCTTCGGACTGTACGAGACGACCATATGCGGAGTTTTGGCCTCATGCACAGGCTGGGCAACGGCGGCTCGTGAGTGCGTCGAGGCCGCCCAGGGAGTTCCTGTGGTCGCGTCCGCCGCCAGGCACGTTCATCCCAACGTCTCAGCCAATATTGATTATGCCGCCATCATCGGCGGGTGCGCGTCCTGCTCAACGGTCATGGGCGCTCGGCTGGCTGGTATCACTCCCAGCGGCAACATGCCTCACGCCCTTCCTCTGATTATGGGAGACACTGTGAAGGCGATTCAGTCCTTCGACCGTCATATGCCTCAGGAGGTCCCCCGCGTTGCGCTGGTGGACACCTTCAATGACGAGGCCGAGGAGTCCCTGAACGTCTCCCAAGCGCTTCGAGAGCGCTTGAGGGGGGTCAGGCTGGACACTCCCGCAGAGCGTGGCGGAGTCACATCTGAGCTGGTCAAGGAGGTCCGGGCGAGACTGGACCTGGCCGGATTCCGACACGTGGAGATTTTCGTCAGTGGCGGGTTCACAGCGGATAGGATTCGACAGTTCGTGCAGTCCGGCGCTCCGGTGGCCGGGTTCGCCGTGGGCAGCTACATATCATCCACGCCGCCCAACGATTTCACCGCTGATATCCACGAGGTCGATGGCAGGCCGATGGCCAAGCGGGGCCGCACTCCGGGCGTCACGATGAATCCGAGGTTGGACCGCGTTATGTAGGGTCGAGCCTGAACTCGATTTTCAGGACCTGACTGGCGTCGTCGTGTACTCGCGCCCAATCTGCGATTCGCCACCCCACCACCCAGGCGATGCCTCTTGGAGTCACGACCAGCGGAACCCTGTCGCGCCAGTGGCGGGGAATCTTCTCGTCCACCATGAAGTCCTGCAACTTCTTTGCGTTGGACATCCCCAGAGGCTGAAAACGGTCACCGGGTTGCCGTGTCCGAACTGCCAACTCATCATCTGGCACTGCAAGTTGTTCCATGTATCCAAGACGCGAACCTGTCGGTTGAATGTCACTGACAGCATCCTTGCGATTGATGAGGCTTACAGTAACGATCCAATCCTCAACCCTGGTCTCTCCGGGAATTTGGAGCGTCGTTTCTCCAGTGAGTGGAGGCAGTGGGCACGGAATGCTTCCATCCGTGCCGATAAACGCCACGTCATACGAGACAAGAAACTGAAGCCCGCCTGGCAAATTCAAAGACTTTCCGGGCTGGCCGGACATCAAACGCGCCATCTCCTCGATGTGAATCTGCTCCACGTCCGTCAGATCATTCTTGGCGAGCAACACCGCTCGGCGGAGTACGTGACTTTGTATCGACGATTCCAAACTGTCAAAAGCATTTCGAGCAATCTCGACAACTCCGTCATGAATGCGCACAACCGTGGACAGAACAGCATCCACCTGCCCCTGCAAGTACGAAAAATCCCGGGCGACCGAGCGGGACAGCCTGATCAGCGATTCTTTGACCGCCGGATTGATGACCTCCATCTCCGGCAGAATGTCCAGCCTCACACGATTCCGGCTGAGATCGTTGGAGAGATTGGACTCGTCCAGACGAGGTTCAATGTTCATTGCGCGGCAAAACTCGGCGGTGTCCTGCCGAGAGATATTCAGCAAAGGGCGAAGCAACTTCATCGTCACGCCTGAAAATTCCACGTTGGACTGGAAGTCCATGCCTCGGAGTCCCGACAACCCGGAGCCCCGAATCATGTGAAGCAAGACCGTTTCGGCCTGATCGTCGGATGTGTGCCCCAAAGCCACGAAGTCCGCGTTTCGCTGCTCGGCGACCCGCGCGAAGAATTCGTACCGGAGTCGGCGCGCGGCATCCTCCAGCGAGAGTTTTTCAGATTCACGG
>JASLRP010000559.1 GCA_030743915.1 SAR202 cluster bacterium
TGGCTGATGTTCCCCGCGTTGCCGTGGAACCACAGGAGCGTGATGCTGCCCTCTCCAGGCACGAGCCATCCGTGAAGTTTCGTCCCATCGGAAGCCGTGAGGTTGACGTCCTCGTACTCCAGACCAACGTCTGCGGGTGTGGCGATCAACTCCTCGTCCGGAAAGTAGATCATCTGCTGGTCTATGAAACTCATCTGTCGCGCCAGTAACCCTATGGCCAGGATGACCCCAGCCACAATCAATAATACCCTGAGGATGCGAACTACCCGAATGCGTTTAACCAAATCACACAGGGCATTTCGTTTAGACCCATAACCAGCCGTGACTGCCCGCGACTGATCCGGCAATGGTCACAAGGCTCAGGGCCAGGGCCACCACGTGGAAACGATGCACAAACGCCAGCGTCCTGACCGGGTCCTTTTTTGCGCGTTCCATGAACAGACGGTGCAACACCAGCGGTTCCAGCACAAACAAAATCAGCATGAACATCACCCAGCCGATTGTCATGGCGTGGAGCCACCAGAAGCTCACATCGGTGTATCGACTCCAGCCATCGGTGTAATAAAGCATGTAGAAACCCGAGAGGCCGGTCAGCAGGGTCGTGACTCTCGCCTGCAACGCGAATCGACCCTCGATCATCTCGAAGGTTGAAACCTGCTCTTCCTCCGATTTCAATCGCTTTATCGCCGGAATCAGCACGGTGGTCACCATAGCGACACCGCCGATCCAGAGCACGACTCCCAATATATGAACAACTCTTGCAAAAGCGTACCCTTCCATATGGTCCTTTCTGAAGCCGGAGCCCTGAGCCGCGGCGCAAATGATGTATTCAGTTGAGGTGATGGCGAAGCGTTGAGCTATCCGAGCCGCTCGTCACGTTCGTCGTAGGGTGGCAATTGCCGCGATCAGCAGTCCCACTCCGAATCCTGCCAAGACCACCAGATTGGTCCACACGTCAGCGAGGCTCTGCCCCATCACCATGATTCCGCGAAGGCCCTCGACGGCGTAGGTCAGAGGTAGGACCACGGATATGGCCTCCATGACCGTGGGCATCTGGTCCGTCGGCACTATCACTCCGGACAGGAATATCTGAGGGGCCAGCACGATGGGGATGAACTGCACGACCTGGAACTCGTTTCGGGCGAAGGTCGATACGAATATTCCCAGATTCACTGCCACCAGCACAACCAGCATCAGCACCGCGACAATCTCGAATATGCTGCCCTGATACTCTATCTGAAGCGCAACTATGATGAACACCAGGATCACTGCCGCCTGGATGGTTGCGAACAGCAAGAACCCCAGCAGGTAACCCACTAGTATGTCGCCGCGAGCCACGGTGGTAGTCATGAGACGTTCCAGTGTCCCTTGCGCCCTCTCCCGTAGAAAGCTCACGCCGGTGAGTAGGAAGGTGAAGAACATGGCGAACGTGCCTAAAAGTCCGGGCGCTACCCGGTTCAGGATGGGTTTCTGGTCGATGAGGCTGAATCCCACCAGCGCCATGACAATGAGAGGCGCCACGACTACGAGCGCCATGGAACGCCGGTCTTTGACGATCTGCCGGATGATGCGCTCGGCGATGGCCAGGGTGCGGTCTGGTGACATCAGCCTTCCGCCCTTCTGAGGAAGTATATGAAGGCATCCTCCAGTGAGGCGGTGGCGTCGCCGGTTGCCTCTCGAAGCTCCTGCGGAGTCCCCACCGCGATCATCTGTCCGTCTCTCAAGAAGGCCAGACGGTCGCAATGCACAGCGTCGTCCATCGTGTGGCTGGACAGCAACATTGTTGTCCCCGAGTCGGCCATCTCCCTGAACCGTTCCCAGAAAGTGGCCCGCAGGTCCGGGTCCAGGCCCACCGTAGGCTCGTCCAGCAAAAGAAGCGCAGGGCTATGCACCAACGAGATCGCCAGACTCACGCGCTGTCGCATACCGCCGCTGAGATCAAGTATAGAATCATCCCGCCGCTCCCACAGACCAACGAGCCTGATAGCGTCGTCCACGGCGGCGATGCGCTCTGACTTGTCGGACATACTGTACATTCGTCCGAAAAAGTCCAGGTTCTCGCGAATGGAAAGCTCCTCATACAGAGCGCTCAACTGGGGCATGTATCCGACCTGTCTAGCCTGCCTGGACGACGGCGGATCCCCAAGCACTCGGATGGAGCCTGCGTCTGGTTTCAACATCCCCACGAGAATCCGTATGAGAGTGGTCTTGCCCGAGCCGTTGGCTCCCAGCATTCCGAAAATCTCGCCCGGCTGGACTGTCAGCGTCAGCCCCTTCAACACCTCACGAGAACCATAGCTGAATTCGATGTCCTGAGCGTCAATGACTGGCCGTGATTCTGTCACATGTCCACCGCCTGAAACTGGCTGAAAGCTGACTGCTTATGGCTGATCGTGTGTCCGCAATCTACCATGAACCACCCCCGCCAACAACTGTTATAATTCGGCCCACCAGAACAATACACACGTTGGAGGCGCTCAAAATGAGACTTGAAGGCAAGGTTGCGCTGATTTCCGGCGGCGCTCACGGCGTCGAGGGCGAAATGATGGGGTTCGGCGGAGCGTCGGCCCGGCTCTTCGTGCAGGAAGGCGCCAAAGTGGTGCTGGGAGACATCGCCGTTGAGGACGGCGAAAAGACAGCATCCCAGCTTCGCGACGCCGGATATGACGCCCTGTTCGTCAAGCTGGATGTCACCAACGAGCAGGACTGGGAGAATGCCGTCCGGACCGCCGTCACAAACTTCGGCAGGCTGGACATCATGGTCAACAACGCCGGAACCGGCGGCCCTGGCAATGTCGAGGAGACCACCGAGGATATCTGGGACGGCCAGATGGACGTTCACGCCAAGGGCGTTTTCCTGGGCACCAAGCACGCCATTCCCGAGATGCGGAAGGTCGGCGGCGGTTCCATCATCAATATATCGTCCATATACGGTCTCGTTGGCAGCGTCGGCTCCACGGCCTACCACGCCGCGAAAGGGGCGATTCGGATATTCAGCAAGTCGGCTGCCGTCCAGTACGCTTCCGAGAATATCCGAGTCAACTCGGTCCATCCCGGCTTCATCACCACGCCTCTGACCAGGGAAGGTTTGAAAAATCCCGAACGCGAGCAGTTCATGTTGGATCGCATACCAATGGGCAGAATTGGAGACCCGGACGAGATAGCCAAGGGCATCGTGTACCTGGCCTCGGACGAATCTTCCTACATGACTGGCTCGGAACTGGTCATCGACGGCGGGATGACGGCGCAGTAGGGTCGGCGAGGCATCGGGTATCAGGTTTCAGGGACACAGAACGAGACACGCCATTCTGAGCGCTCTCACGAAGAATCTGATGTCAGTTTGGCAACACCAGTCTTGCACACGACCAGATGCTTCGCTCCATTCAGCATGGCGTGGGGCGATATTTCGGAGGGCACATGGAAACCCCGTCAGACTTCCGAGAGGTGGTCATCGACTTCGGGTTCACGTTGTGTTCTGACTACTATTTTCGAGAGCTTGGGACTCGCTATGAAAAACGCATCACTGAATTGGTGTTCTCTCGCGACTCGGAGATTGGCCGTCAGTGGATGGGCGGGCTGGTCTCATCGGAGGATGTGGCCGAATACCTGTCCAATCATCTGGACATATCGGCAAATGACATACACTCGGCGTTAACACGAGGATGCACACAAATGTCCTTCAATAAGGCAGTGTGGGACTTTGCGAGGAGCCAGCGGGCCGACGGTCGCAAAACGGCGCTTGTGACCGTCAATGCCGACATATTCAGAGATGTCATCGTTCCGTCTCACGGTTTGGACAGGGAGTTCGACACGATCGTGAGTTCTTCGGATTTCGGAGTGAAATTGCCCTCGAAGCAAACCCTGTGGGACACCGCCTTCGAAGCGCTGGGCGCCGAATTCGGGTACGCCAACAGCCTTCTGATAGAAGACACACGGCGAGAGGTCGAGCTATTCAGGAATCTGGGCGGCGCGGCACACCAGTACCGGAATGACTCGGAATTCAACGACTGGCTCGACTCATCAGGGCTGTCGAAAACATGACATCACAAGACCACAAGCGCACCGTTGCCCACGGATACGACAAGATAGGCGAAATCTACGGACAGCAGGCCACGCGCTCGCGCACGGCGCAGCGCGCGAAGTATGAGCGCGTCCTGCTCGACGGCCTTGAAGAAGGCTCCAGAGCGCTGGACCTGGGGTGCGGCTCTGGAATTCCAACGACTCGTAGGCTGGCGCGAAAGTTCCGGGTCACGGGCGCGGACATATCTGAAAAGCAGGTGGAGAGGGCGAGAGTCAACGTCCCCAGCGCGGAGTTCATCTGTTCCGACATGGCAGCGCTGGATTTCCCGCCCAACACCTTCGATGGCGTTGCCGCCTTCTACTCCATAATTCACCTGCCCAGAGACGAGCAGGGCGCGATGCTGAAGTCCATCGCCTCGTGGCTCAAACCCGGCGGGTTATTCGTGGCATCGCTAGGTATCGGCGACACCGAGGTCGATTATGACAGGTCGTGGCTGGGCGCCCCCATGTTCTGGAGCGCTTACGACGCCGAGACCAACCGCCGCCTGATCGACGAGTCCGGTCTCCAGACTGTCAGCGCTCTCGAAGAAACAACCTACCTGCGGGGAGAGGAAGCCGACCTCCACGGAGAGTCGGAGACCTTCCTGTGGGTCGTGGCACGGAAATTACGTTGACCATCGACTTCCACACCCACATATTCCCGCCGTGGCTGCGGGACCAACGCGAGCGCTGGCTGGAGCGAGACGCCACGTTCGGAGAGTTGTTCTCCAACCCGAAAGCGAAACTCGCGACCGTCGATGACCTGCTAGGCGCGATGGACGAGGATGGCATCGACCAGGCAGTCGTCATGGGCATGGGGTGGACTGACGCTGGTCTCGCTCGCGAGGTCAACGACTACATCATCGAGTCAACGCGGACTCACGCCGACCGTCTCATCGGGTTCGCGGGGCTCAACCCCGCATGGGGCAGCGAGGCGGCAAAAGAGGCAGACCGATGCGCCCACGCAGGGCTTCGAGGAGTCGGCGAGCTTCACCCGGACACCCAGGGTTACGATCTTGGGGATGAAGGCGTCATGACTCCCCTCCTAGAAGCCGCCCAGGAACATGGCCTGATAATCACCACCCACTCCTCAGAGCCTGTGGGACACCTCTACACGGGCAAGGGTCGCACAACGCCCGATGTGCTGTGGCGATTCTTTCAAAACTCTGGAAGATTCCCTGCCGTCAAAATTATCTGCGCTCACTGGGGAGGCGGCCTGCCCTTCTACGCTCTCATGCCCGAGGTGAAGGACGCCCTGCGAAACGTCTATTTCGACACTGCGGCATCGCCGTTCCTGTACACGCCCCAGGTATTTTCGACGGTTGAAAGGCTGGTCGGGGCTGATAAAATACTGTTCGCCAGCGACTATCCGCTCCTGAGACCAAAGCGACTGCTCAAGCAACTGGAAGAATCGGGACTGCCAGCAGAAAGTCAGCATAATATTCGAACGTCGGGGCTGCGCCTGCTTGGGCTGTGATTCCGACCAACCGCCTGGAGGACAGCATCCCATGAAAATCACCAAGATCGACACTTTCACGGTCAAAGGGCTGGCATGGCCCTGGCTGTTTTGCGCAGTCAGGACCGACGAGGGCATCACCGGGTATTCGGAGTTCGGATTCGGCAGGCTGGCCCACGGCATTGTCGGACTTGTGAAGGATTTTGAGGACGTGCTGGTGGGCAAGGACCCCAGGCCTGTCGAGCAAAATTACGAAGCAATGAGGCGAATGTCAGAGTACTCTTTCGGGGGCGCGACCCAGCAGGCCATCGCGGGCATCGAGCTTGCCCTGTGGGACATCAAAGGCAAAGCCGCTGGCATGCCGGTCCACGAACTGTTGGGCGGCCCAACCCGTTCAGAGCAGCGGGTTTACTGGTCCCATCTTGCCACATATCAGGTCGCCTTCTCCGAGATTCTGGGAACTCCTGCTGTCGAAAGTTGGGACGACATTCGCGCTCTGGTGAGGCAGGCGCTTGATGCAGGATACACGGGGTTCAAGACAAACTTTGTTACTCCAGGCGGCGGCGGACGGCGTCCTCTGTTTCTGACCAGCACGGACAAAGTGGCATCGAGGGATTTTCTGGCCGACGCGGTCACCCAGATAGAAACGATGCGCGATGAGGCAGGCCCCGACATCGACATCATGGTTGACATCAATCAGAACTTCCGGCCGGAGGGTCAGATCAAGATCGCTCAGGCACTGGAGCCTTATGACATCACCTGGCTGGAGATCGACAACCTCAGCGCCGACGCTCTGAAGAAAGTGCGAAGCTCCACCCGCACGACGATCCTGACCGGAGAAAGACTGCTGACGACCCACGAGTATTACCCCTACTTCGAGGCTGGAGCTATGGACGTCATCAAGCTGGACCTCCAGTGGCAGGGCCTGATCTCAGCCCGTCAGGTGGCGAACATGGCCTATCACTATGAGATGAACGTCGCTCCCCACAACTTCAACGGCCACCTGTCCACCTTCCAGACGATGAACCTGTGCGCGACGGTCAACAACGTCAAGATATCTGAGTCCGATCCGGTTCAGACTCCCTGGCGCGATGAACTGTTCACCAACGTTCCCGAAATCTCAGGCGGCATGGTGAAGATACCCGATGGGCCCGGCTGGGGGACTGATCTCAACGAGGACGCAGCGGCGAAATACCTGGTTGACGGCTAGCAGCCGCTGATAGCGGCATCGGTGTCAATCCGAACAGCCAAAACACGCGATTCTGAGCGGATGCGAAGAATTTCGTCGTCAGTGAGACAAGCGTTGTTTTACACGCGACCAGATGCTTCGACTGCGGTCTCAGCATGGCGAGTTTGCTGACGGCTGTTGGCTGATTGCTGACGGCTGAAAGCCCTCAAGCCTTCGGGCGAAATATGCCGAAGGAGCTGGTGTAGCCGTGGAGGTAGGTTGAGCCTGCCACCTGGCCGATCTCGCCGTTGCAGAAGAATCCGGTCAACGGCATGGCGCTGACTTTCTCGCGGAACATGTCGGTGTCGTGGTCGGCGCGTCCGTAGAGATAGGAGCCGCGCCCCAGGCACTGAAACAGCAACGCTCCCGACTCCGAGTGCGGCTGGCTGTTGCCCACGTACTGGTCGAGCATGGCGTTGAGGTCGTGAGTCGATGTCTCGGCGTCCCGCAGGTGGAACTGCACTCGTTGGCCTTCCTTGAGCATCTCTCCAATACTCAAAGCTCCGGCGCGGGCGTCCATGCCTACGATGTTGCGGATGAGATAGTCCCCCAGCTTCGGCTCCTCGTTGAAGGCGTCCATCACGACGCCCAGAAACAGAGAGTGCTGGGCAAGCTTACGGTCTCGCTCGCTCAGGCCCTGGACCATCTCCCGCAGAACCTCCAGAGGTGGCTTGCCGTCCAATTCCAGGAGCATATTGCTCTGACACGAGGTAATCTGCATTCGCTCCCCGATGGGCCGACAGCCCTGCGCCACCACCGTGTCGATCTCGATGTTGCCTTGTATCGCGACACCCACCGCGCCCGACCGATGAACCGCATCACCGGCAAAAAGCGCGTTGCCTTGTGGTTGATTCCCGCCACTGGCAAGACCGCCGATCTTAACAGCCTGGGGAAACGCGTAATCCAGGCCCGCCAGCAGGTTCTCGCCTCGCAGGCTGAACGGGTCCGCAAGCACCAGCAAATGAGGCTCGTCAGCGGCCGGAACTCCGATTATGGCCTCCCAGTCCTCGGGAGGGGCGTCGCCGTCGGGCAGGATGGGATCCTCTATGTGGAACAGGTTGAGGGCGACATCGGGCAAAACCGCCGCAGTCATGGTGAAGCCAGGGCTGTGCTCCACCTCCTTGCCCGCTCCGATAATCCCGCCGCCTGAGCATCCGATCAACACGCTGTCGCCCACAAGCTCGCGCACCAGACCCGGAAGCTCGTCATATCGAGCGGCGTGATGGGCCGAGACAAAGGCGATAATCAGATCAGCAGACTGTTCGCCCAACGCTTCTTTGATCTCGGCGGCGCACTCGGCCACGGCGTACTTCAGGAATCGATGCTCGGAAACGGCGGATGTCCACTTCATCTCTTGGTCCTTTGGGATAGCTGCCAGCGATCAGCTTTCAGCAGTCAGCAACATGCCGCGCTTCACCTGAATCAGACTGGCGTGGCTCGTTTCTCTGCACGGTAGTCCGGGCAAAACCCTGATAATGCGGGTTGCTGCGCCGGACGATGATGCGCCCATTCTAGCAGAGCATCAATGAAAACCTTAAACATAGGCCAATTCCCAACGGTGTCAAAATTGAGATCAGATACCGAACCCCCGAACATCCTTAATCATTCAGGAAGCCTGTATCAATTGAGTCGGTCGAGGGCCAGCGCCTCTGGGCAGGCCAAGCGTGACACTCGCTGAAAAAACGCCATTCTGAACGGATGTGAAGAATCTGGTCGCCAATAATCCAGCACCTTACTGTTCTTCGGCCAGATGATTCGCTGCGGCTCTCAGCATGGCGAGGCGAGAAATCAGCCCATCAAGTCCAATCGATCAATCTGTTACAGATTCAGATTCAGTCGGCCAAGTTGTCCCGTAATCCTATGGCCCATGCTAAACTCCACCCACAGACGCAAGCTCCAATCAGGCTGCATTCGTTACGGCAGGGAATTTCCAAACCATGACAGGGGGACACGATGGGAAGACTAGACGGGAAGGTAGCCCTTATATCAGGTGGATCAAAAGGACAGGGCGCCGCCGAGGCGAGGCTGTTCGCCAGTGAAGGCGCGAAGGTGGTGCTGGGCGACATCCTCGATGATGAGGGCAAGAAGGTCGAAGCGGAGATCAACGAAACCGGAGGCGACGCCAGGTACGTCCATCTGGACGTGACCAGCGAAGAACAATGGGACGCCGCCGTCAGTGAAGCCGTTGACAGCTATGGCAAGCTGGACATACTCGTCAACAACGCAGGGGTGTTGCTGCGCAAAGGGGTCGAGGAGACGTCGGTAGAAGAGTGGGATCGAATACAGGACATAAACTCGAAAGGCGTGTTCCTGGGCGTGAAGGCCGCCATACCCGTCATGCGTGAGGCAGGCGGAGGCTCAATCGTAAATATCTCCTCAATAGCAGGCCTCAAAGGATCGACCTCTACCGCGTATAGCTCCAGCAAGGGCCTGGTTCGACTGCTGACCAAGTCCACAGCGGTGCAGTATGGGCCAGAGGGGATCAGGTGCAACTCGGTCCATCCGGGCATCATCGAGACCGACATGACCGAAGAGATGCTGGACGCTCCCGGACGAGAACACTGGCTGGGCAGGACCCCGCTCAGGATGATCGCCACCGCCCAGGACGTGGCCCTGGGCGTCCTGTACCTGGCATCCGACGAGTCGAGATACGTGACCGGCTCCGAACTCGTGATCGACGGCGGCATCACCGCGTAACAGGGTAAGGCGCATTCAATGGAAGACATTCGCATTTGCTTCATCGGAGATTCTCTGACGAACGGCGCAGCCGACCCGACGTACCTCGGGTGGCCTGGGCGAGTGTGCGCCGATGCAGCCTCCAAGGGGCATCTGGTTACCTATTACAATCTTGGTGTTCGCCGCGATTCCAGCGCCGACATCTTAGAACGATGGGAAAGTGAGATCCAGAGTCGTGTCTCCAAAGAATACGACAACAGACTGGTGTTCGCTTTCGGCGCCAACGACACGACCATCGTTGACGGTCGCCCAAGAGCCAGCCCTGAAGATTCGGAAGCCAACGCTCGCAGAATTCTGGAGAAGGCCGCATCCACTTACCCCACGCTGATGATAGGCCTCGCCCCAAACACGGATGCTGAAGACTGCGCGCGGATGGAGGCATTGTCCGAGGTTTACGAAGGGGTATGCGCGGAAGTTGGCGTTCCTTTTCTGTCCGTTTTCCAGTCGTTGAGCCACACCGAGGTCTGGATGAAAGAGATCGGCCTTGTCGATGGTAGCCATCCATCGGCGGCTGGATATGCCGCGCTCGCTGATCTGATTATCTCCTGGCCTCAGTGGTGGTTTCACGCGTAGGACACGAACCAACTGTCCACTGCTGTCCGCCTATTTTCGCGAGATGCCCAGGTCTGAAATCGTCACAAATCAATCGGCCCCCAGGACATAGACCAACTGCTCCGAGTCGGGCTCAGGTGTCTCGCCGTTGTATCCGGTGAACACATCCAACGCCTCGAACCCGTGAGAGCCGAAAAGCCGTTCCAGATCGTCAGCCAGCGTGTACCGACGCTCGACTGTGAACTCCTTGAGCCGCGTTTCGCCGTCAGGAGTTTCGATCTCGAAGCGTTGGAACCTGTATTCCATGTTGTTCTCGATATCGAGCCGGAAGGTGTTCCAGCTTCGGATGCGGTTGCCTGTCGCCGGGTCCACAACCTCCGGGCGTTGGATTGGGGTCCCTTCGGGCGTGTTCAGTCTCGACATCGGGATGAACGCGTCGATAACCACGAGCCCTGATTCTGCGAGATGCGCCTTCATGCGTTCCAGCGCCTGGTTCTGGAACTCCGGCGTCAGCAGGTAGTTGAACACGTAGTACGGGACCATGACCAGATCGAATTTCGCGCCCAAATCCAGCTCGCAAACGTCGGCCTGAATGACCTGAACACGACCGCTGACCTCTGCAGGCAACTCCTCCAGACGATCATTGAGTATCGCCAGCATCGTGGGAGAAACGTCCGTGGCCGCGACGTCGAAACCTTTCTGGGCCAGGGGAATGGTCAATCGCCCGGATCCGGCGCCGATCTCCAGAATCGGCCCGCCGACCTGAGCGGCGTACTTTTCATACATCGGGAAGTCGTCTAGAAATTCTCCGACATACAGATCGTAGAACTCGGAAAAATTGTCGTACGGGTCGATGATCTGTTTCACGTCTGCCATAATCCAGCCCCCAACTGGGTTCATTTCCAGGCGCCATCACTATAACACCGCGCATCTTCGGACCGAAATTGGTATCCAACCCATATGTTAGACTGATCACATCTGACTGGGGTATGAATTTGCTGAGCCAGACCCTCTCGAAGAGAGACAATTACAAGTGGTGGGTGCTGTTCGCCGTAGCCTTCGGCACCTTCGCTTCGGTGATGACTCACGGAAGCGTGAACGTCGCCCTGCCGACCATTGCCACCCACTTCGGGACCGACCTGCCCACTGTTCAGTGGGTGGTCATCGCCGAGGCCCTGACCGTCAGCGCATTGCTGTTGCCAATGGGCCGTCTTTCCGACCTCGTTGGACGCAAGCAAGTCTATATCAGCGGCCTGGTGATTTTCGTTGCGGCGGCGGCGCTGGCCGGGTTCTCCAACTCCATCATGCTGCTGATTCTGTCGAAGGTCATCCAGGGCGCGGGCGCTGCCATGACTCAGGGCACAGGCATGGCAATGGTCACCTCAGTATTCCCAGAAGACAAACGCGGCAAGGGCATCGGCACCCAGATGAGCATCGTGGGCACCGGAGGCATGGCCGGGCCAGTCATCGGCGGGCTGCTGGTCAGCGCGCTGGGCTGGCGGTGGGTGTTCTTCATCAACATCCCGCTGGGGATAATCGCCGCCGTCGCCGCCCTGCTCATCATGGACAAAAGCATCTTTTTCCAGGAGCGTCGAGGCACGCGATACGACTGGCTGGGAGCAGCTCTGTCCACTGGCGCGCTGGTCACTTTCCTGATGCTGATGACCAATGGGTACCGCGCTGGTTGGACATCTCCGCCCATAGTTGCGGCGGCGTTGGCATTTGGCGGACTGCTGGCAACATTCATCTGGTGGGAGCTTCGCGCTCCGGCGCCGATGCTGGACCTGCGGCTGTTCGCCCGTCGAGTGTTCGCGTTGGGAGTGCTGGCCAGCTTCGTGTCGTTCCTGGGAACGTCATCGGTCCGGTTCCTGATGCCCTTCTACCTCCAAGGAGTGTTGGGATTCAAGCCCGGCCAGATTGGGCTCATCATGCTGCCCACGGCCATCACAATGACGATCATGGGGCCGCTGGCAGGGCGATGGTCGGACAAGTACGGTTTCCGAAGATTTAACGTCGCAGGACTGACCCTCTCGGCCACGGGACTGTACATCATCTCGCGACTGTCGGAGACATCATCGGTGTCACTGGTGATAGTGGCGATGGTGTTGCAGGCGGCCGGGAATGGGTTGTTCAACTCGCCCAACAGCGCGTCGATATTCAGCGCCGCTGAAGCAAGCAAGCACGGGGTCGTCTCGGCGCTGCTGAGCCTGGTGCGAAACTCGGCCAACGTGACCAGCATAGCCGTGGCGACCACCATCGTGACCGCGACTATGGTGTCGATGGGCTATGCCCCTGACCTGGGAGACGTGCGCACTTCCGAGGACTCCGGAGTGCTGAGCGCCTTCGTCTCCGGCCTGCGACTTTTGTACTTGATAATGGGCAGCGTCCTGCTCATCGGTGTTGCGGCGTCGTTCTTCAAGGGATCGCAGCAGACAGAGAAGCCCACAGAACCCGCTCCAGAACCCGAAGCCAGGACCTCGGCAGACTGAGCCACATAACCCATGACCCATCAGGACGCCCCACAGCCATTCCCAGAAAACTACTTCCAGAGGGTGGACGGGAACGATGACCGCCTGTTCTACACCGAACCGCGCCTCGTTACGCATATCGACGACCACGCCATCGCCGCCATCGGAGGGTTCTTCCAACAGCATCTGCCGCGTAATTCGACGATCCTCGATCTGATGAGTTCGTGGCGTTCCCATCTGCCCGACGGATTCCCCACGGAGAAAGTGGTGGGCCTGGGCATGAACGAAGTGGAGATGCGCGAGAATCCCCAGCTTGACGAATGGGTCATCCATGACCTGAACTCCGATCCCCAACTCCCCTTCGAGACCGGCGCCTTCGACGCAGTGGTCGTCACCGTCTCCATCCAGTACATGACCGGTCCCGTGGAGGTGTTCTCAGAGGTGAGGCGCATCCTGAAGGACGACGGGGCCTTTTACGTCATATATTCCAACCGCATGTTCCCTACCAAGGCCGTGGCCATCTGGCAGAACCTGAGCGACAACCAGCGGGCGCAACTGATTGCATCCTACTTCGTCAAATCAGCGCGCTGGAGCCAGCCCACAGCCAGGGATGTCAGTCCGGACCTCGGCTTTCGGACTGACCCGGTGTTCATCGTGTCAGCCAACAAACTGGGCACGCAGGCGGCGTCTGGCAATTAGCTGAAAGCCATCTGGCGCCTGCTATATAATGGCGGCGAGGATTGAACTGGACGAATTGTTCTCCCCAATCGCGCCCGATTTCCATGTGACGTCAATCCAGGATACAATCTGCACTGCGGCAACCAATAATCCAAGAGCCGCACAACGCAATCGATCAAAGGGCCTGGTCTTTGGACAAGAGCTACATTCTGAAGAACTTCGAGGACATCGCGCAACTGCCGGACCGCGAGATCGACCTGGCGCGCGCGGCGCTTCTGGTCGCGTCATCTGAATACCCCACTCTGAACGTCGAGCGGGAGCTGTTCATGCTCCAGAGGCTGGCGGGGGACGTGTCCAGCAAGCTGTTGGAGGAAGACGAACCCCTCTTCACCATGAACACTCTCAGCGAGCATCTGTTCGACGATCTGGGTTTCAAGGGCGACACCAAGAACTACTACGACCCGCGAAACAGCTATCTGAACGATGTTGTCTCACGCAAGCGCGGCATCCCCATCACTCTTTCGCTGGTGTACATAGAGGTGGGCCGACGGCTGAGAATGCCGCTGGAAGGCATCGGAATGCCGGGCCATTTCCTGGTGCGGCATCAGGAGATTGACGACCTGTTCGCGGACCCATTCAACGGCGGCATCCTTCTGTCAATCGAGGAGTGCAAACAGCGGCTTAAGGACTCGGTTCGTGGCTCGTTTCATTGGGATTCCAAATTCCTGGAGCCGGTGACCAACCGTGAATTCCTCGCGCGAATCATCCGCAACCTGAAGTCGATCTATCTTAGAAGGAAAGATCACGTTCGCGCTATGACAATGATCGAGTTCTCGCTGGCTCTGGACCCAAACTCTGCGTCAGACCGCAGAGACCGAGGAATCGCCCATTACCACCTGGGCAACAGCGCCGAAGCTCTGAACGACCTCCAGTATTACCTGGACTTCGCGCCCCACGGGCAGGACACCGAGGGCGTGCATCAGTTGGTGTCAGAGCTTCGCAGTTTTCTGGACGACTGACTGCTCAATCACGGAGTGATAGTTCGGAAAACTGCCAAGGCAATATCCTGCTGGTCGGCTGACATCTCGCGGCCCGCAATCAGCAGTTGGGTGTCCGCAAGGTCCATTATCATGCCGGTGACTCCGTTGCCCCCATCCTGAGGGCGCACAAAAGTCCTGGCAGCCCCTTCCTCAACCACTTCTTCGGTGATCAGGTGCGCCGCCGCCTTCTGTTCGTCCAGAGAACCGCGTCCTACTATGTCATCAAGAACGCTGACGGCCTTCGGCCCGCCCTGAAAATCCAGAGTGAATTCCTGTCCCACCAGTTGGCCTGACCAGGAATTCGGCCTCGGTCGAGCGTGCCTGATGTCCCATCCAATGGGCATCTTAACGGAGAATATCCGTCGGCCCTGGGCATCGGCGGCATCAGATTCCAGCAGATTGATCTCTTTGGTCCGCCAGCTATCCATGTCACCTTCAGAAAACTTGATGGCGCTTCGACTGTCATCGGGCTGGCAGGCAAGAGCAAGCACAGCCATCGCAAAAACCAGGAGCGGCAGAATCGTATATCGGACGCCTATTTTCTTTGGATTACAGCCTGATGTCAGATCGTGTTGCACTTGTCCAATCCCATCAACGGAAAATAAACTTCCGTAACTCAATGACATTCTGTCAGTTCGATTGCCGCAGCAGGCACGTTCATGCCGCGACATTTCTGACCGACTGATACCTGATTTCCATACACCCTGGTATCATTGGTTTTCAAGAATATAAACCGATGCAGCAATCCCTTACACCTGAAAAGCGCTGATAAGTATGAAGATTCTGTTTGTATGTCAGGCAAACGTTGGCAGAATCCAGGTTGCCCACGGATTTTTTGGCTCCATTTCGAAGCGCGAACCGTGGAGCGCCAGCACAGAAGTTGACCAGATCATGGCCGAGACCGGATAGCTGGCAATAGAATCATAATCGAATCATGGAGTGACCAGTGGCAACATCTCAGATAATCGACGCGCACATGCACATCTACCGCACCAAGGAAGAGGGACGGCGCCAGTTTGAGGGCGGGTACGTCATCTGGGAGTACGGCGAGAAGCCCGATGTCCACTTCAGCCAGTATGACGGAGACATCGAAGACGCACTTGACGCGATGGAGAAGTCCGGCGTCTCCAAAGCCGTCGTCATGAACCTGTTCAGCGTCACCAGAACTCGGGAACACAACATTTCGATTCTTCCCGACACGCTCTCTGCTGACCAGAGAGCGCAGGAAATCCAGCGCATCGACGCATCGTTCGGCGAACTCCTGAAGGAGTTCAACATCTGGATATGCGACACAGTGAAACCCTACCCTCAGCTTTTGCCCTTCATGTCCACCGACCCCACGGCCCTGCCCGGAGAGGCGGGCGCCCGGCACATCCGAGACATGGTGGAGAACCACGGAGCGCGGGGCATCAAGCTCCACCCCGTCCTGCAGGATTTCAACATGTCGGACGAGAGGATGTGGCCCTTCTACGAGGCAGCCCAGGAGTTGGGAATCGCAATCGTCGCCCACTCAGGCCCCGCCCAGGGCGGAGAGCCTCACGCAGAGCCAAGAAGCTTCGCCGGCGCGCTGGAGGCGTTCCCAGACCTGAAGATCATTCTCGCCCACATGGGAGGCGGGACGTGGGATCAGGCCACGGCCATCGCCGACGCTTACCCCAACGCCTACTTCGACTGCTGCGAAATCATCGAGTGGACCGGCGGCACAAACGCGCCCACCGAGGAACAATTTGCTCAGATGATCAAAGACGTTGGCCCGGAGCGGGTCATCATGGGATCGGATTTCCCCTGGTACGACCTCGACCACCAGATCGAGCGCATCATGGAGCTACCCATCCTCTCTCAAGAAGAAAAAGAAAGCATACTGGGCGCCAACGCAGAGCGCATTCTGGGTCTCTGAGTCGAATATTGCTCAGCGCATGATACTGCGGATTATGGAGAACGCCACCGCCTGCTGATCCGGGGTGAGGTCCCACTTACTCACCAATATCCTGCGGCCAGGCATATCGATTATGGCGCCGGTGAAGCGGCCCTCCGCGCCTCGCGGACGGACCATTGTTCTCAAAAACCCCGCGCCTTCCTCTTCGGTCACGATATGTTGATCGGCCAATTCTTGATCGAACAACACCGGGCCGTTGCCGATGATTTTGTACAGTTCGCTCACAGCCATCGGGCCACCCGAATATCCAAGCGAGAAGTCTTCCCCGATCAACTCGCCGCCCCATGAGTCACCGCCCACCTGAGCGTGCCTAACATCCCACCCCTGCGGAAGCCTCACACGGAACACCGTCTGGCTCTCCTCAGTGCCATCGCGACGGACATGACGCAACAGCACGTCGGTTGTTTCCCATTCTTCAGCAGTTCCCGTCGTCATTTCTGGTAACGGCGCCGGTGTCGGGAGCGCTCGCGCAGGTGGTTCCTGGGTGTCACAAGAAACGCTCACCACCATAATTACAAGAACCCAGCGGAACACAGCCGTTACGTTCATATCGCTAACTCAGTAATATATCTCGCTGGATACCAGAGGATTTCCTGATGTTTCATTTGGTTATCACCTCTGATACATTATCACAACCAGTAACAATATATACCCAGGAGTTGAAATGCGATTCTCTGGCTATGAGGTCATTATCTTGTGCATATTTATCATCAAGATAGTGGCGTGTTCATCTGTTCCCGCGTCACTGCCATCGACGGATGCGTCAAACAGTACTCCGAATACGCAGACTCCTTTGCCTATGTCTGTGAGTCTTCCGGTCCCAACTTCAACGCCTCAGCCTACACCCACAAACCCACCTACGCCAAGTGTCAGAGCCGCCCCCAGCGCTGGCCTGCCAGTGCCGCCAGTTCCTCTGGAGGAGCTTATAGCCGTGTCGTCGGTCATTGCCATTGGCACAGTGAGTTCCGACGAGCCGACGATACGAAACATTCACGGGAGAGACCCGCTTGACTCCAGCAAACCAGACCCCAATTTCATCGCCGTTGGGAGTATCTACGAGATCACCGTGGAACGTTACTTGAAAGGCGACGAGGGCGACACGCTGCCGGTCGTCCAGTTAGAAAGCATAATCACTAACGTTGGAGGGCAAGTGACAGAATCCCGAAGGCCAGAAGCGGACTTTCCGATGAAGAAAGGCAACCGATACCTGCTGTTCTTGAGACCCCACGGACAGGCTCCTGACCTTTTGTTCGGCGCTGCTCGACCATCCAGGTGGATACTGTCGTCCGGTCAGGCGAGGGTGGAAACCCCTTCCAATTTCGTGCGGGCAAATTACCCCGATACAACAGATGAAGTTGAATTCGTGGCTCGTGTGGAAGCCATTGTTAGAGGTGGTTAGGCAAACTCTATTATCAACCGAGTGGAGGTTCGAAAAGGAACCTCCACTCGGTTTAATACGGCACGTTGGTATGATATCTTCTAGAACACTCAAGACATATGTTCCAATACATCAATGAGCCATATACGGGGAAGCAATTTGAGAAACACGACATACGCAGTCTCAATGTTATGTATATTGGCAATTGCTATCGCGGCGTGTGCGCCCGTTCCGGCGTCATCTCCATCGGCGGATGGGACAGCCAGTCCTTCTGTGACGCCGACATCTTTGCAAAAGCCTGCGCTTCTGGTCTCAACAGAAACGCCACGACCGACGCCCCCGAATCCGCCAACGCCCAGCGCCAGGGCCGCTCCCAGCGCTGGCTTATTCGTTCCACCAGTTTCGCTGGAGGAGCTTGCAGCGAAATCTTCC
>JASLRP010000560.1 GCA_030743915.1 SAR202 cluster bacterium
CAATGGTTCACAAATTCCACTTGCCGTGGTAGGCTTCACCCCACTGAAGACCCGACAAGTGGAGGAACTTGCTTGACCAACGAGAAACCCAAGAAGGACGAGTGGGCAGAGCCGTCTGAGCCGCCCAAGTGTCTGTGGATGTCTGGCGAGAAGGTGAACTGGGCAGATGCCACCGTTCACGCTTCAATGCTGGGGTGGTCGTCAATCTCGATGGTGTTTGAAGGCATTCGAGGTTACTGGAACCCGGACCAAGAGCAGTTGAACATATTCCGCCTGGACTCCCATCTTAAGAGGTTGATGCGTTCAATGAAAGTTATGCGCATGACCTCTCCCTGGTCGGTGGACGAGCTCCAATCCGCCGTAGTCGATATCGCACAGACTAATGAGTTTCATGGCGACTGCTACATCCAGCCGTTGGCATATTTCGGCGAAGGCACCCCCGGATACCTATCTGCCGGCGGGCGTCCTGGCGAAGTTGCAATATTTTCAAGGGAATCAACATCCATATTGGGATCAGGCGAGACGATTACCTGTGGGGTAAGTTCCTGGAGCCGGATATCCGACAATGTGATGCCTCCTAGAGTCAAAGCCATTGCCAATTACCAGAACAGCCGTTATGTTGCTGACGAGATGAGTCTCAACGGGCATGATTTTGGCATAATCCTGAACCAACAGGGCAAAGTATCCGAGGTGTCGTACGCTTGCCTGTTCATCGTGCGCGATGGTGTCGCAATCACGCCTCCGGTGAGCGCTGGAATCCTCGAAAGCATTACGCGTGACGTGGTGATCGAACTGCTGAGAGATGATCTCGGCATTCCGGTGTTGGAACGGGACGTTGATCGAACTGAACTGTACATAGCCGACGAGGCGTTCATCTGCGGCACGGGCGCCGAGATTCAGGCGATTCGAGATGTCGATCACTTTACGATCGGCGATGGCGGCATTGGCCCGGTCGTTTCGAAAATCGAGCAACTGTACCATGATGTCGTGAGGGGACAAGAGTCCAAGCACGAGGCATGGTTGACCGGCGTTTACTGAAAGATCGATTCTCGCTGTGGGGACTCGATTCAACAACGTAAATTAAGGGGAGGACAAAATGATCCACGAAATACGCACCTATGACCTAAAGCCCAGGTCAGTTCCCGAGTTCGAAAAACGGACCGCCGCCATGATTGAAGGCAGGAAAAACTACTCCCAGGTTGGCGGATTTTGGTCCACAGAGGTTGGCCCTCTGAACCAGGTTGTTCACATCTGGCCCTATGAGGATTTGAACGCCAGGACCGAAATAAGAAGCAAAGCTGTTGCGGATGGCGCCTGGCCTCCCAACAACTCTGAACTTACACTGAATATGCAGTCAGAAATATTCTTTCCAGCTCCATTCATGCCTCCTCTCGGCGATCGGGAGATTGGCCCTCTTTACGAGATGCGCATATACACATACGCGGCCGGCGACATTCCGAAAGTCGTCGAAGCATGGGGCGGCGCTATCGAGGAGCGGCAGAAGTATTCTCCGCTGGCTGGAGCATGGTATTCGGATATTGGCGGGCTGAACAAATGGGTGCATCTCTGGGCATACAAGGATTTCGCCGAGAGGTCCAGAGTTCGAGCAGAAACGAGAGAGAAGGGCGTCTGGCCTCCTCCCTCCAACGTGTCACCAATCAAGCAGGAGAACAAGATTCTGACCCCAATGAGTTTCTCTCCCATGCAGTAACGACCGGGCCAACAGAGCGGAGTGCGGATACACAGTCAAGACAGGAGGTCACACTGAGGTGACGACAGCAAAGCTAACTGGAGAACAAATAGAAGATATCAAGCAGATGGCGGCGGACCATTTTTGGCCCCACGCTCGAGCTGCTGGAGACATGTCTGAGGAGACTGGCCTCAAAGTTGTCACGGACGCACAGGGTGTCTGGGTCACCGATGCCAGTGGCAAGCGGTGGATTGACACCCTTTCAAGTCTATGGCTAGTTAACATCGGTCACGGGCGAAAAGAGATCGCCGACGCCGTCCATGCCCAAATGACAGACATATCCTTTTCGCCTTCAGGAACAGTCGCCCCGTCCACGGCCCAACTCGCGGCGCGGGTGGCAGCCATGTCTCCCGATCCGGATTCCAGGGTTTATTTCGTCAGCGGCGGTTCCGAGGCGGTGGAAACCGCGCTCAAGATGGCGAAGAACTACCACAGCAACAACGGCGAACCCACGCGCTGGAAAGTCATCAGCCGACGGGGTTCCTATCACGGAGCGACCTTCGCCTGCGCCAGCCTCGGCGGCGGCGGATTCGGTTCCCCAACGGCTTTCGGCCCGCTGATGCCCGGCAACATTCATGTGACTCAGCCCAATGAATATCGTTGCCAGCACTGCGCCGATAGAGGCGGATGCAACCTGGAATGCGCCCGCGACGTCGACCGCGCCATCGAACACGAGGGACCCAAGTCTGTTGCGGCGTTCATCGGCGAGCCGATTTCGGCTGCGTCAGGGATTCACGTCCCGCATCCCGAGTACTGGCCTACAATCCGCGAGATCTGCGACAAGTACGGCGTCATCATGATCTGCGACGAAGTCATCAACGGCTTCGGCAGGACAGGCAAGATGTTTGCAACCGAGCACTGGGGCATTAAACCTGACATTTTCACGGTCGCCAAGGCGTTGACCAGCGGGTATCTGCCCATTGGAGCGGCAATCGCCAGCCAGAAGGTCTCCGAGGCGTTCATGGGCGAGGACGACAAAGCCTTCCGTCACCTGTTCACCTTCGGCGGCAATCCGGCATCCGCCGCCGCCGGCATGGCCAACCTCGATATCATGGAAGGCGAGGGCATGGTGCAAAACTCGGCCGACATGGGAGATTATCTCTACGAGCAGTTGCAGACTCTGTACGAACATCGCATCGTCGGCGACGTGCGCGGAGGCATGGGTTTGCTCTGCGCGGTCGAGTTGGTCAAAGACCGCGAGACGCGCGAAAAGTTCCCGGCAGAAGTTGAGCTTGCCAAAAAGGTCAACCCGCTCATGGACAAATACGGTCTCATGGGCCGGGCAGGGGACGTCATCTCCCTGGCGCCGCCCCTGTGCATCAACAGGGACGAAGTCGATCATCTGGTCAAAAGCCTCGACGGCATCCTGACCGAGTTGGAGACGACCCTCTAGACTGGGCACAATTCAGGTAACGGTAGAACGAATCAGGGGCGGCAATTGCCGCCCCTGATTGTTTTCTTGAACTGCGCGATTTATGTGTCTGGCCACGGGTCCAGGATTACCGCCAGATCGACGGTCTGACGGTCGCGGTACACGGATATCTTGATCTCGTCCCCTGGACTCTTGGAATTCAGATAGCTGACCATGTCATCGACCGAACCAACTGGCCTGTCGTCGATGGCGGTGATTATGTCACCCTGATCATTACCCGCAAAACTCCGAAATGGGGAGATGCCTGCCTTGGAGGCAGGGCTGGAGCGGGCAACTCCAGACACGTACACGCCTTCAGGGAAGCCCAGGGTGTCAATCATCTGTTTGCTCACGGGCTGGCCTGAAATCCCAATCCACGGCCTTCTGACCTCTGCTGACTCCTTCAAGTCCGGCAACAGACTAATAACCGTGTTACTGGGCACGGCGAACCCGATCCTGAACTCGCCAATCTCGTTGCCAAGATCGCCGGTGCGAACGGAGGAGTTGACACCTATCACGTCTCCATCGGCGTTTAACAGCGGGCCTCCGGAATTTCCCGGATTCAACGGCGCATCGGTTTGAATCATGTCCGGGATAGGCCGCCTCAATACACTTGGCAGACCTCTGCCCGTGCCGCTTACAACGCCAACGCCAATCGAGTTTAACTGCTTGAAAGGACTGCCGATGGCGACTGCCAACTGCCCGGGGCGAACTGTCGAAGAGTCGGCCAACGTCAACGGCTCAATCCCTCGTATATCGTTGGGGTCAACCTTTATCACGGCCAGATCGTCAGCGGCGCTGGTGCCCAATTTCTGAGCGTCGATTTCACGACCGTCGGACAGCTTGATAGTGAGCGCCGAGGCATTTTCGACCACGTGATTGTTGGTTACGATGTGCCCCTCAGTGTCAATGAGGAACCCCGACCCAGTGCCAGTTCCGGGGATGAGAATTCTTCCGAAATTCCGCGAGATGTTGATCTCAACGACCGCTGGACTGGCTTCGTCGAACAGCGATGTCACCTTGGACTCATCGTAAAGGACGTTTGCCGAATCTTTCGACCAACCCAACGGGGACGCGAACACCAGGCCAACGGCGAATCCGAGAGCAAGCCCAATAGTGAGAATGCCGATAAGGGCATTTTTCGAGATTGGATTTTTTCGGTTCGATGCCTCGGCGGCGGCCCGGTAGTCTCGATATTCCATTCAGCGCTCCGATAACCGACCCGGCTTGGTCGGCGAATTAACTGGTTAGATGCGCAAAGGGCCTAAACGTCTCAATCGGCCACTGCTTTGATTATAACGTCTCGGCGGGTCACAAAGTTACTTTGGACGTTTGCATCGCTGTTCAATCGTTCTAATGAGCGGCGCATCTAAGTCTATGCGCCCTGGAAAAAGGCTGGATCATCAAGCCGAAATCCCCAGAGGAGAGACCATGTTCCGATTAAAGAAGAAGTTTGCGTTGACAGGCGCAGCCGCGCTGACATTCGTTGCTCTGGCCTGTCAGGCCGGAGAAACAGGGGAGGCGACTACCTCCAGCGCGACATCGCCTGCCCCGGCAGTAGCTGCCGCAGCGCCTACGTCGGTTCCACCGACGCCCGTTCCGCCTACGCCTATTCCGCCTACACCGATTCCAATCTCAGAACTGGTAACAACGCCTACGCGGATCGCCGAGGTAAAACCGATACTGGAGCCAACGGCTCCCAGTATCGCATCCCCGACGCCTGAGCTGGCTAACACCCCGGTTCCGACTCCGAACGCTAGCACGGCGCCTCAACGGTTGACCTACGGTTGGGACCAAACGGATTTCACAAAGCACTCGGTGCCATTTTCAGAGATTTTCTCAGGAGGTCCGCCCCGTGATGGCATTCCGCCTATCGACTCTCCGAAATTCATCCCTGTCAGCGACACCCCGGACTACATGAACGACAACGAACCCGTGGTGACTCTGGAGATCAACGGCGAATCAAAAGCGTACCCCGTTGCGATACTGATGTGGCACGAGATCGTAAACGATGTTGTCGGCGGCGTGCCAGTGACAGTGACGTTCTGCCCGCTTTGCAATACCGCCATCGTGTTCGACCGGAGACTTGGCGACACGGTGTATGATTTCGGAACATCGGGCAATCTTCGGAAGTCTGATCTCGTGATGTGGGACCGCCAGACTGAATCATGGTGGCAGCAGATCAACGGAGAGGCCATAGTGGGCGAACTGACGGGCGCAAAGTTGACTTTTATTCCGGCTCCGATGGTGTCATGGGCAGACTACAGAGACGCCACTCCCGACGGCGAACTGCTCTCCCGAGAGACTGGCTTCGGGCGAAATTACAACCGGGCGCCATACACTGGATACGATGAATTGGATAACACGCCGTTCCTTTTCTCCGGGCAGATCGATGACAAGCTGCCAGCGATGGAGCGAGTGGTTGGGATGGACTCAGTGAGCGCCGGCGTCGCGTACCCATTCTCGGTGTTCGAGTCAGTCCCAATCGTCAACGACACGGTGGACGACCAGGACATTGTGATCTTCTATGCGCCCGAAACAGACTCTGGATTCACTGCGTTCAATTCATCCGATCCCAGGGTCATCGGCTCAACCGGCGTGTATGACCCGAATGTGGATGATCAGAAACTCACGTTCAAACTTGACTCAGGGGACATTGTGGATGAGCAGACCGGGTCGGTCTGGAACATGCTTGGCGAAGCCATTGAAGGAGAGCTTGCCGGGAAGCAACTGGACTCAATCGTTCATGCCAACCATTTCTGGTTCGCATGGTCAGCATTCTTCCCAGAATCGGAATTGCGAACTGCGGAGTTCTTCGGTTCCTGATCGATAGGTTATTCACAAACAATCAGGGCTGGACGCGAACCACGTCCAGCCCTGATTTTCCTCTGCTAGCCGCCGAGGCTGTCGAGAGTGTCATCGAATGACCTGCGGATGGCCGTGAATATGGGCACATCCCGGCGCGTATAGAGGCTGGTCTCGGTCGCGCGCAGGTCCATCACGAGGTCAACGAAGTCCGACGGGCTGTCGGTCTCGAAGGCGACCACGAATTCCTGGTCGTCAAGGCCGAACGAGTAAGTGGTGTTGATCTTGACTGACGGATATTTATGGCCCGTGGTGATGTGTGTCATCATCATTCGCTGGCGTTCTTCCGAAGGCAGGAGGTACCACTGGCGAGTTTTCACGAAGGGATACACCACGAAGTATTTGGCCTCTCCGGGCCTGATACGAACACTCGTCCCTTCCTGCCCCTCGTGCCGATGCTCGCCCACGTACTGAGACCGGTGAGTCATGGCGAGGTACGAATAGGGCTGATCCAGGTATCGGCCCATCTGAGTTTTGTAGACGCTGGTCATCATTTCCTGAAGTTCCTCCAGCGTGTCGCACGCCTGCCACAAGAGGAAGTCCGCGTCACCCCGAATTCCAACCATGCTGAAACTTCGAATGAACATGTGAGTTGAATATTCGTCCACCACGGCTGCCAACTCTCTTTTGCCGTCGGAGCGTTCTTCTTCTGGGAGCAGTCGCCAATCGGGAGCGACTTTGAAGAAATTGTATTTGACGAACTGCCTTCGCTCGGATTCCGCCATTCAAAAACCTCCTGAGATAATGCAGGACAGTATAGTGCATTTCGACCCCGCATTCCGAATTGACCCGTGTGCGCCCACTCGCTATGATGTAGGTAGTTTACAAACCAGTTTCCAAGGAGCGAAATATGGGCTTCATACGCGGAATCGGCCCGATGGAACTGATTATCATCCTTGTGATCGTTATGATCATATTCGGGGTCGGCAGGCTCACCGAGATCGGCGGCGTTTTGGGGCGTTCGATCAAAGAATTCCGAAACTCGGTCTCGGGCGACGACGCCACGGAGCCTGGGAATGAATCCAAAGACGATTCGCCGACCGAACAGGTCGGACCAGGCAAACAACAGTAGAAAACAAACGGGAAAATCGCGCCGTTCGGCGCTGAAATTGTCACGGATCAAGAAACGCGGATATTTCGCGTCTCTTTTTTATCTCTCAGTATCCAGGTTCATACTTGACGCCCTCCGGCCTCGGTAAGCCAGTTTCGCCAGCAGTATGCCAATTTCGTAGAGGACGATAATCGGCACGGCCACGAAGGTCTGGTTGATAGGGTCAAAAGTGGGCGTTATTATCGCTCCCAGGACAAATGACCCGATCAGCGCCCAACGGCGTTGACGAGCGAGGAAGCTCGGCGTCACAATGCCGATTTTCGCCAGAAAGAAAATGATCACGGGCGTCTCGAAGATGATGCCCATCCAGAACAACAACGAGAGCATGAGATTGACGTAGTTGCCGATACGGATGTATGGCGTCGCAACGTCGTTGCCGAAGGTGAGCAGGAATGTCACCATCGGAGGGAATAATATTCGGTAGCCGAAAGCAGCTCCGATGACGAACACGATCAGGCTGGTAGGGAGAAGCGCGTACAGATATCGGCGTTCTTTGGGTTTGAGTCCGGGCGCAACAAACATCACGATCTGATACAGAATAAAGGGCAGCGATGCGAACATGCCGACCAGCAACGACGCTTTGGCCGCGATTCCAAGAAATTCCGTCAGGTCTGTATATATGGGCTTTCCATTTGGAATGTCCACGAAACCCTCAGCGGGCCCCATTAACAGCTTGAGAATCTGCTCGTGGAAGATGAAGGCGATGACCGTGGTCACAAACACCGAGCCGGCCGCCCAGGTCAGGCGGCTCCTCAATTCCAGGAGGTGTTCTCTTATGGGTTGGGATTGGCGATTCATGTCTTCGGCGGCTCTTCAGGCGTCTCCAAGGGCGCCGGCCCACCGGGTATCGGCGGTGAAGGCCGGGAAGGCTCGTGCGAGACCGGGCTTTCAGACACGCCCTGCCCTTCGTCAGCCCCTTCCGGCGGAGTGTAGTAAGGTGTGGGCTTTCTGGCCGGACGGTTTGGCCGGGTCGGGGCGTCGTCATCGTTGTTGATGATCTTGATATCGTCGCCGTCCATCACCACTTGAGGCAACTCAGATGCGATTTTTTTCCCCTCCCGAACCAACTTCCCCAACATCTTGGCAGCATCCACCATGCGCTCAGGCCCGAGGAATATGAACGCCAGGACCAATATGACCAGAATCTCCATCGTTCCCATACCGAGGAAACTCATTTCTGTGCCTCCTTGCAGTCCACCTCGCAACCGTTGCAACGATCAATGTACGGCACTCGACAGTCAACATCAATCTCGATTGTCGTGTCGGCATTCTCCATGAGAGTAATCACAGTGCATAAAGGCAGTCCGACAACGTTCAGGAAACAACCGTCCACCTTGGCGACAGGGTTGAATGGCATGTCCTGGACCCCGTACGCCCCGGCCCTGTCCATTGGCGTCCCTGAGTTCAAGTAATCTTCCATCTCTGATTCTGAATATTCTCTGACATGCACTGACGTGGATCTGAATCCGGAGAGCAGAGCATCATCATTGGCCCCACGCACGGTCACGCCCGTTAATACGTTGTGGACCCGGCCCCTGAGCTTTTTGAGCATCTGCCTGGCCTCGTCAACTGTCTCAGGCTTTCCCATGACTTCATCGTCAAGAACGACGGTCGTGTCAGCGGCGAGAATTGTTCCGACCACTCCTTGAGCGATTGAGGTTTCGGCCTTTTCCCTTGACAATCTGGATACGTACTCCGCGGTCAACTCTCCGGGCCTTCGCGGCCCTTCATCCATGTTGGGGCTCAACACCTCAACAGGATTTTCAACCCCTTGCATGATCTCTCTACGCCTGGGCGACGATGACGCCAGCAGTATCGTTGGAAGGGGGATTCGTCGAGAGCTGCTCATGGTTCGCGCGTCAACGTGGCCACGCACTCGATGTGGTAGGTCTGAGGGAACATGTCCACCGGCTCGACCGAATCAACGCCATACCCGCCTTGGACGAGTATGTTCAAGTCTCGGGCCAATGAGGGTGGGTCGCAGGACACGTAGGCAACGCGTCGTGGACCCAACTCAAGCAGTGCGTCGAGGGTGCCGGGATGACATCCAACTCTCGGAGGGTCAAGAATCACCGCATCGGGCGTGGAGTTGAGGCCTGCTTCCTCCTCCAACATTCCCAGAGCATCCTCAGTGCGAGCTTCGAGGAACACAACGTTGTCCAGCCCGTCAGCATTCTGGCGCGCGTCGGTGACAGCGGCATGTGACTCTTCTATGGCAATGGCACGAGCCACATATGGGGCCAACAAGATAGCGAACACTCCAACGCCGGCGTAAGCGTCCACAACGGTCTCGTCGCCAGTCAACTCCAGACTGTCGCGAACCAGATTCACGAGATTTTCGGCCTGCGCGGTGTTGACCTGAAAGAACGACGGAGAAGCGACTTTGAAATCCCTGCCCAGCAAGTGCTCCTGATAATGCTTCTGCCCGGAAGGCAGGGCGATATCGGGATTTTGGAACGTGGGCTGAATCAACCTGTCGCCCGTGTTCGTTCCGACACGCACCGATAGGTTGGACGTTTCGCCTGCCTTGTCCTGCAATTCGGCCAGCGCATCGTTTATTCCCTGGCCCATCAGCATGCAGTTCTCGACGCGGGCGAAATGCCGCGTGATTCGATTGGAGAATCCCAGTTGCCCTCCGAATCTGACCGTGAACCTGGCGTGATTGCGATAGTTGAATCGCTCTGGAGCGGGCAGGGTGGGTGACACCTCGACACTTGCCAGCCGTGGAAACTCCCGAAGTTGGACGGCAACTGCCTGTTGTTTCAATTCTAGCTGGCGCTCGTAGGAAACATGCTGCCACTGGCAACCACTGCACGGACCGTAGTATGGGCAGGGTGTTGAGACCCGATGTTCCGAAGGCTCCAGCACGCTTTCGACCATCGCCGACACGATGCGTTGCCTGCGGCGTCTGTACCGATATATCCGAGCAATGACTCGCTCGCCTTCGATACCTCCGAACACGTTGATGGTCTGGTCTTCGAATTCGGCCAGGGTATCGCCGAACGGTCCCATCTGAGCCAATTCCAATTCGGCCAGTTCAATCGCTTGTTCGGTGGGTTTTGTTCTGGAGGAGGATGTCATTGAATGGGTGAATATTCGCCTGTTCTGACCAATTAATTGGCTGATAATCCGCTGGTCGTGTAGCCTTGAATCCTGACTCAGGAGCGGCTTGCGTCCCTTGACAGCGCGGCTTAACTATAGCATAGCAACCAGCCATGACCCGATGTCCAGCGCTGAGCATCTGATAACATGTCACTACTATGAGGAAAATGGAGGAAGCATGGCCGTTGAACGCAGGCTCCCCCCCTGGCTGAAAGTGCGTATGCCGGGAGGCCCCAAGTACATCGAACTAAGAGAGATGCTCCAGGGAGAGCAGTTGAACACGGTGTGCGAAGAGGCGCATTGTCCGAACATAGGCGAATGCTGGGAGAGCGGGACTGCGACGTTCATGATTCTGGGCGACATCTGCACGCGAGCGTGCAGTTACTGCGCGGTGACCTCAGGGACTCCGGTTGGGCTCGATTTGCAGGAGCCTGCTAGGGTCGCCGAGACGGTCGAGCGGATGGGCCTTTCTTACGCGGTTATTACATCCGTGGACAGAGATGACCTGCCCGACGGAGGCGCTTTCATTTACGCTCAGACCATCACTCAGATACAAAAACACACCCCGGACTGCAAGATCGAAGTGCTCATCCCGGACTTTCAAGGCGACGACCAGGCTCTGGCCAGCGTGATGAGGGCCGGCCCTGACACGCTGAATCACAATATCGAAACGGTCAGGAGGGTGTTCCGCCGGGTGAGGCCCGGGGGCGATTACGACCTGTCGCTGGAACTGCTGAAAAACGCCAAAGCGCTCAGCTCGGGCGCAGTCACCAAGTCCGGCATGATGGTTGGACTGGGCGAGACATGGGATGAAATCCTGGAGACCATGCGCGATCTGCGTGACGTGGACTGCGAACTTCTGACCATCGGCCAATATCTGCGACCGACTCAAAAACACACACCGCTGGTGAAGTGGTACACACCAGGGGAGTTTGACGAACTGAGACAAGAAGGGGAGGCGATGGGTTTCAGTCACGTGGCATCGGGGCCGCTGGTGAGAAGCTCTTACCACGCAGGCGAGCAGCACTCGGCAGCGACAGCCCCTGTCGTTGGGAGTTAACTTTGGGTCGCCGAGGTTATCGGGTTAACGCCCGGCGAATTCCCTGATACGCAGACGACCACTATCCCTGATGGCAGGGCAGTGATCGTTGATTGTGAATCTTTCGTGGGTGGTTGGTCGGGGATCTAGTCAGAAGATGGAAGCTTGCGTGGTTGTTGAACGCCCATCTCAGAGCCGTGACACTGGATGGCTCCGGTGCCGGCCTTCGTGCACAGCACCATGGTGCCGCAAGTCTCGCATTGATATCGTCTTCCAAGCTGGTTGGCCATCTATTTACGCTCCGTGGTTTATCATGAAATCGTAGTTACACAACAGTTCCGAGAGAACTGGTTTACGTCTTTTTGTTCATCGGCGTGCCGCAGCAGTTTATGCCGCCTTCTTCGGAACCTCGGGTTACGACGAATTCCGCGCCACAATTTTCACATGAATACCGCTTGCCGGTTTCGGTTGCCAAATTCCTTACCT
>JASLRP010000561.1 GCA_030743915.1 SAR202 cluster bacterium
ACGTAACTCAGTGGGTGCACTTCTGCTGCACATCCGAGGACATCAACAACCTGTCCCATGCTCTCATGTTGAAAGAGAGTATAGAGAAAGAGTGGCTGCCCTCGGCAGAGTTGCTGATCGACGGTGTTGTCTCCCTGGCCAAGGATCACGCGGACACCGCATTGCTGGCCCGGACACATGGGCAGCCTGCAACCCCCACGACGCTGGGCAAGGAGATGGCGGTTTTCGTCCACCGATGGAGACGCCAACTCAAGCAGATTGAAAATGCGGAAATCCTCGGCAAGTTCAACGGCGCGGTGGGAGCCTACAACGCTCATAACGTCGCCTATCCCGACGCTCCGTGGCACGATATATCGAAGGCATTCGTTGAGCGTCTGGGGTTGGTCCACAATCCGCTGACGACTCAGATTGAGCCACACGACTACATGGCCGAAATCTTCCACGCTTTGATTCGCTTCAACACAATCACCCTGGACTTCGACCGCGACATGTGGGCCTACATCTCGCTGGGAGTTTTCAAGCAGAAGACAGTCGCGGGCGAGGTTGGCTCATCCACGATGCCGCACAAGGTTAACCCGATCAACTTCGAGAACTCCGAGGCCAACCTGGGCATCAGCAACTCTCTGCTGGAGCATCTGACTACCAAGCTGCCGATTTCGCGACTTCAGCGAGACCTGTCCGACTCCTCAGCGCTTCGAAACGTCGGACCTGCTGTGGGGCACAGTCTCGTTGGCATGAAGTCGGCAATTCGAGGTCTGAGTCGTGTAGAGGTAGATCGAGCGCTGTTGCGTCGGGAGCTTGACGACGCCTGGGAGGTGCTGGCCGAGGCGGTCCAGACCGTCATGCGCAAGCACGGTTCCGGTGATGCTTACGAGCAACTCAAAGCGTTCTCCAGAGGGCAGGCCATCGGCCAGCAGGGCATGCGGAGGTTCATCAATTCTCTGGATCTGCCTCAAGCCGATAAAGATCGATTGGCTGACATGACTCCCGCCGACTACACAGGCATCGCCGGTGAACTTGTAAGGAGATTCTTATGAGCCGGACCAACGACGCTGCCGTGCGTCATCCGCCCCTATTCGTCGGCGACGACAATTCCATATCTGTCGAAAAGCAACGAACTGGCCTGACTGGGGGTAATCACCGCCCCCTGGAGACGCGCAGCGCTCAACTCTGAGCCAACGAAGGTGGCTCCACGCAGGTCTGCGCTGTTGAATGAAGTCTCGGGTGTAATGACCGCTCCTTCCAGGTGGCAATCTTCAAACTCGCACAGCGAGAAGTCGCACCCTGAAATGTCGGTCTCCGAGAAGTTCACTCCGATGAATTTCTGCTTCTTGAAGTCTTTGAGGCGCAGGGATGACAGGCCAAGGTTGGCTCCGTCCAAGCGCGCGGAGTCAAGGTTCGACTGTGTGAAGTCGATGCCGATCAATCTGGAGCCTGACAGGTCAGAACCTGATAGATTTGAATAATCGAAGTTGGCCGACGACAAATCGGAGTCGATGATTCGCGCGAAGTTCATTTTCGCGCTCTGGAAATTGGCGAAGCCTCCAATACACTTGACGAACTCCGACTGAAGGATGTCGGCGTTCTCGAAAATCGAGTGTTCAACGTTCGAGTTGGTTACCCGCAGGCCTTCACACGAAAGGTCAGAGAAGTCACACTCCTTCAATGAACAATCCTCTAACTCGAACTCCTCGGTGTAGAAACCGGCCAAGACCGCGCCGTCGAATTTGCAATTTCTGAAAACCGGATCCCGCTCAACCAACTCGAACAACTGGTCGATATCTGTGACTGTCAGTCCCTCGTGAGGCATCTCTGATTTCCTGAAGCCCTGCGCCTGACCGTCTGCCTACGCAAACTCTTCACGGAACTCCTCGAATATCTTCTGTGTCTGGATGGTGCCAAGAGCTAGCGTACTGCTGACGTTCATCATTCGGTATCCCTCGCGAATCCAGCGGCGGGCGTCTTCGGGGTCTGCGAAGGTGCAGGCCAGCATCTTGCCAGCGGCCTTGGCCCGTTTGGCGACATCTAGCATCACATTCTCGACTTTGGCGTGGTGAATCTGGCCAGGAACGCCCAGAGATGCCGACAGATCAGCAGGGCCGACCAGCAGGACATCGTAGTGTTCAACGGCGAGAATTTCGTCCAGCTTCTCGTATGCCTCGACGCTCTCCATCTGGATGATGAGGATTGTCTCGTCGTTAGCATGTTTTATGACATCGGGAACTGTGACGCCCAGGGGCGCGGCGAACCAGGGAGCGATGCCGCGCTCGCCGATGGGCGGGTACTTGGCGTAGCGCACGGCGTCTCGAAGCTCGTCGGGGTTGTCCACCTGCGGGACCATGACGCCGACAGCCCCGGAGTCGTATGCTTTCTTGATGTCGCCGGGAGTGTTCCACGGCACTCTGATCACGGCGGCGACGCCCGCCTGCCGAGCCATGACGCACGTGATGCCCACGGACTCAGTGCCCCAGGGGGCGTGTTCCTGGTCTATCCATACCCAGTCAGGGCCTGTTTGATAGATGGCGGACGCGACATGCGGCTCCCTGCCGAAAAATGCGGTGCTGAGAAGGACCTCGTTGTTCTGGATGCGCTGTTTGATATTGCTTGGATACATGGTGTTATCTACTCCGGCTCTTGGCGTATTGTTGGCTGCAAGAGTGTATTCGGGAGGCCCGGTGGTGTCAAATCACAAGAACGTCCTCCCGGCCATGTGGGCAAGGAGTCGGCGCAAGGAGCCAACGGTCGGGGATGCTGTAACCGTAGAATTCTGAACGCCGTTTTTGCGGTCGCCG
>JASLRP010000562.1 GCA_030743915.1 SAR202 cluster bacterium
ACGGGCATACTACCAGGCGTTCTCGCGGCTGGCGCTGCCTTACTATGGCTCGGTGGTCAAACGGTATCTGCCCCATACGCCTGATGCTGAAACTGTCCTGAACAGGGTATTGAATGTCGATGATCGCCTGGTGACCCAGACTTCGTTGGGAGCCGATGCCACCATGTTCAAATTTGACCCAGGGGCCAGGAGCAAGATTACCCGGGCTCTTGGCGTCAATTCCGATGCCAAACTCGTCCTGTTCGCTGGCCGGATTACTCCACCCAAAGACATTGACGTGTTGATTTCCGCAGTCAACAACTTGTGGCAAGAATTCAACTTGCATCTGTTACTCGTCGGCCCGGTTGATGATGAATACAAACAGAAATTGGTACGGATTTGCGATCCTGCCGGTTCACGACGATTGCACTTTCAAGGCATGACGCCCAATGACGAGATGGCTGGTTACTTCTCGGCGGCAGATGTCGGCGTATGGCCCGGCGACCCTGCGGTATCGATTTTGGAAGCGATGGCCTGCAGCTTGCCGCTAATTCTCAGCGCCTCAGACACCACGCGACACCTGATAACAGGAGGCAACGGCGTCCCCTTCCCCAGAGGTGACATCAAAGCGCTCACATCCGCGCTCTCGCACATCCTGTCCGATGACACTCGGAGAAACGACATGGCAGGAAATTCTCGTGCGCTGGCTGAAAACGTGTTCGATTGGCGAGTGGTCGCCAGAAGGACCAACCAGGTCTATGAGGAGATATTGCTCGGAACCGACAGACACATACCTCCGATCTGGGACTCTCGGCTCTCTGGAGTAGCGTGATTTCTCTTCACACCCGGAGTTATCGAACGCCAAATGCCTCATAACGTCATCGTCCCCAAGCTCGGCACGAACATGACTGAAGCCACCGTAGTTCGGTGGATGAAGTCCGAAGGCGACCCGGTGTCAGCGGGCGAACCCATCGTCGAAGTCGAAACCGACAAAGCTCTGTTCGAGGTTGAGTCCGAGTTTCAGGGCGTTCTGCTGCGCCAGCTTGCCGGATTGGACGAAAACGTGCCGGTTGCGCTACCGATCGCTGTGATCGGGGCTGAAGGCGAAGATATCACAGCCCATCTCAAAGAGATTGAGGAAGCGAGAGGAGCGCTCGACTCTGACGAGCGTCACGCTGCGCAATCCCACGCCAACTGGTACGCTGATCGGTCTCCAGCTGCTATCGAGGCCGACACCTCGGAGCAGACTCGTGTCCGAGCAACTCCTGCGGCTCGGAACTTGGCTCGGAAGCTGGGCGTCCATCTTGAGAAGGTCGCTCAGACCGTAGGGAGCAACAGGACCATCGACAAGGAAGATGTCGAACGCGCGGCGCAAACCATCCCGTTGGCTGTATTTGGCGCCGGATTGGGCGCGGCCCAGGTTCTGGACGTGGTGCGCTTTTCCGACGAATACAGGGTTGTCGCACTGGTTGATGATGACGAATCTCTGTGGGGCGCCTCAATCCGAGGGTGTCCGGTCTTTGGCATGGACGATTTGGCTCGCTCCGTCGATAGCGGAGAGGTGCGCGCTCTGGCCGTGTCTATTCACTCCAACGCCCGAAAGCCGGTTTACGAACGACTCAAACAGCGTTTTCCAGAGCTGCCCTTCCCTGCCCTGGTGCACCCCAACGCGTACCTGGGATACGGGGTTGTAGTCGGTGATGGCTCATTGGTCGAACCGGGGTCGACGATTGGCACCGAATCAGTTCTGGGCGAAGGCGTGATTATCGACACCGGCGTCACGGTGTCTCATCACTGCAACATCGGCAGGTTCTGCCACCTCGCCCCCGGATGTGTCATTTCCGGCAATGTGAGAATCGACGACAACACCGTTATTATGGCTGGCGCAGTGGTCAATAACACTTCAACCATCGGCAAAAATGTGGTTGTGACTCCGGGTTCAGTGGTGACCTACGACAGAGTTGAAGACAGCGTAATAATGCATGGAAATCCGGCCCGAGAAACCGGCAAGAGCAGGAGAACCTGAACTATGGGCCTGCTTGATTGGCACCGAAAGATGGTCTTGATCAGGAAATTCGAAGAGAGCGTTGGGGCGCTGTTCACGCGGGGACTCGCGCCAGGCACATCTCACCTGTCCATCGGTCAGGAAGCGTGCGCTGTGGGCGCTGTTTCGGCGCTCGACTCAGAAGATCAGGTGTTCAGCACTCATAGGGGTCACGGTCATTTCCTTGCCAAAGGCGGTGACCCCATGAGGATGATGGCTGAGATTTTGGGACGGTCCGCAGGCTATCAACGCGGTTTCGGCGGAAGCCAGCACACCAGCTATCCGCCCGTAGGTTTCATAGGCACCAACGGCATCACCGGAGGCAACATTCCGGTCGCAACAGGCGCGGCTCTGGCTTCCAAGACCCTGGGCGCTGGTCATGTTGTCATATGTTTCTTCGGCGACGGAGCGTCCAACCAGGGGACCTTTCATGAGTCGTTGAACATGGCAAGCCTATGGAAACTGCCCATCGTGTTTTTTGTTGAAAACAACCTGTACGCCCAATGGACATCGGTGGCCCGGTCGACATCGGTTGAGAGCATCGCCACTCGTGGCGCCGCGTATGGCGCTCCTGGAGTAACCGTCGATGGCATGGACGTTGAGGCCGTGCAAGAGGTGACAGCCCAGGCGGTCAATCAAGCGAGGTCTGGAAGCGGCCCGACTCTCATTGAAGCCGAGACCTATCGACTGACAGGCCACTCGAAAAGTGACGTGAAGACCGACCTGTATCGGCCCATTGAAGAAGAAAAAGCGTGGCGCCGCCGAGATCCGATAAGATTGTCACGCGACCGCATTCTCGCCGCAGGCCTCGCGGACGAAGTCGAACTCGACCAGGTAGATGACGAGGTTCAAGCCGCAATCGACGAAGCGACCCGACAGGCTCTGGACTCGCCTGTCGATGATCCGAGTTCTGCGCTCACCGGCGTTTACGCTGCTCGTGGAACTTAGGTACAGAGAAGCGATAAACCTCGCGCTCCGAGAGGCGATGATCGACGACCCTCGCGTGATCGTCATGGGCGAGGAGGTCGCGTCACCCCAGGGAGGCGCCTTCGCTGTCACCGGCGGACTGGTCCAGGAATTCACTTCAGACAGGGTAATCGACACCCCAATTTCTGAAAACGGATTCGTGGGAGTGGCCGTGGGTGCGGCGACCTCGGGTCTCAGGCCCGTGGTCGAGATAATGTTCTCGGACTTCATCGCGCTTGCGGCTGATCAATTGATAAACCACGCTGCTAAGTTTCATTACATGTACGCAGGGCGGATCACCGTGCCGATGGTTCTCCGGGCCGCAAGCGGCGGATACCGAGGTTATGGAGCAACCCATTCGCAGTTTCCCGCAGCCTGGTTCATGAACATCCCCGGTCTGAAAATACTCGCTCCGTTCAGTCCCGCGGACGCCCGCTGGATGCTCCGCTG
>JASLRP010000563.1 GCA_030743915.1 SAR202 cluster bacterium
CACTAGAAACAGCACCAGGGCTCCACGCTTCTCCATCCATCTTTGTACCCTCGGTCGGAGATTGCGATAGACGGCGAACCGCTCGAATATCGTGTCTCCGCCGAAGCCAACGGCGTAACCTGACGTCTCGCCCAGGGTTTCTCCCAATCCGGCCAGCACTCCCAGCACAAAGGGATGCAGCGCCACGCTCAATCCGCACAGCGAAAGAATCCCCGGCACGGGCAAGACCATCGACACCGCGCCCAGGAAATTCAGGAAGAACACCCCAGGATAGCCCGCAAGTTTCAGCGCAGAGATATACGACTTGAGTGACCACACCACCACTGCGAAAGCCACAGCCAGAACCAGAAAAGCCACCGGAAGCGACCGCTGGTGTTTTAGCCACCACCGCTGCAATGGGTTGGTGGGTGTTGAAACCTGGTCCCTCAATTAGGAATGTCCCTCGTGGTTAATTGATCGGAGACGAACAGTGTTCGCGCATGGGCATCGATAATACCCAGGGGATCACGTTGGACGGAAATTCCGTGAGATCAGCCAGGCTGTTTCAATCTCAGAACCCATCGCGGCTGCGTCCAAAGCCCGCAGAAATCTGACCGTTTCCCCGCCCCAAAGACCGAATTTATAGGCCGTTCACTGGAACTGACCGCTACCCCGTTGCGTGACGCCATATGGAATTATACGTCACTGAGACAAAAACTCCAGCGCAATCCCGTTGAATTCTGAAGCCCGCTCCAATTGCGCCATATGACCGCAGTTAGAAAACACGTGCAGGTCAACTCTGCTGTTGTTTCTGGCCGCCCGGTAAGCGTGTTTTGGAGATATCATCTTATCCTCGGCGCCCCAGACGACCAGAATTGGCATTTCGAGACTGCCCACATCTCTGGCCCGGACATACTGCCGCTTGACGCCCCACATGGTTATAAAGTTGCGGATGATCTTGAGCACAGCCTCGCGTCCACCCGACAGCCTGTTGGTGCGTCGAAGCTCGGTCACAAGCTCCTTGGTGGCAAGGCTCTTGTCGAAAAATGCTTTGCGAAGCATAAACTCGGTGTTGTCCACAGGGCCTTTGGTCAAAAACTCGCCTATGACCGGCAAGCTGGGCAGGCGAAGCCAGATGGACACCTCACGTCCCAGGGACCCGCTGCTCACCAAGGCCAGTTTCGAGACAATCTCAGGATGCGCCAGGGCCGTCATGAGAACCAACCCCCCGCCCAGGGAGTTGCCCATTAACGCGATTTTGTCAACACCGAGATGCTCCACGAACTTGCGCAGATACTCGACAGTGGATTCGGCATCGTACTCGATATCCGGTTTGTCCGTGTCGCCGTGGCCCGGAAGGTCTATCACATACACCTTGAACCTCTCTGCCAGCGCGGCGATATTCTCACGCCACACCACCATCGAGGCCCCCAGTCCGTGAACGAGCAATACCGGACTGCCCTCACCCGCGACCACGTAGTGGGTGTTGATGCCGTCAATTTCGACGTATTTGGACTCCCCAACACTAGCTAGCATCATTTAGCCTGCATGTCTCACATCTTCCCAACCGGGTTTCGTAATGTCACTGCTCTGATGCGTCGCTGATTTTTCGGCGGATAGACTCAAAATCTGCTTCCAGTTCTTCCAGATCATATTGTGAAGTTATCTTCATTTGACGTGTGCGTTCCATCATCTCCCACAGGGTGACACCGGATTCTGCGGCTGCTCTTGCAAGGCTCATATTCCCGTCACCATATTGTCGGGCGAAATGTTCGATTTTCCACTCACGAATGGCTTGATGAAGCAGCTTTCGAATCGTGGTGGATCGGTCGGATTGCTCCAACTGTTCAATCAACTCAAGGTCACGCACGGTTTCGCTGGACAAGCGAGTTCCAACCATTAGGTCTTTTTTCATTCTCCGCGCACCTCGCCAATTCTAGTCAATATGTTGACAATGACATCAGGCGACAGCCACATTATCGCCGACAGTTCTCGCACAGATTGTTCAAATTCATTATATTCCATGTATCCTTCGGAATAGGCCTCCAATATCAACCCAATTGTGCCCGTAAAACGCACGTTCATAGCTCGCGCTATTGTCCTGGCCTCCTTGTCGTCCACCAATAGCGTCATCTCTCGCGAGTTGGCAACAACAAGAGATTCGGCTTCTCCTTGATGTAAACGGGTCGTATCCATCAACCTCCTGGCCAGCCGAACCTCTTCGATATCCAAATCTGCGACAACGATCCATTGTTCGGCCATGGCTGCCTCGACATACGCTATGTCTGGCGCTCCAATTTCCCTCCCTCCATCAACGACTTCTTCCCTGACGGCGGGAACGATCATGACGTTGCTGTGCAATTGCTGAAGCAGCCTCAGACTTCCGATTTTGGACAAAACTATGAGAACCGACGAGTCCGCGACGATCAAATTCGCGCTCCAATAAATAGGGTCCGCTCATTTTCAACCTGATAACGTTTCGCGGCATCGTTATCATGGACATGTTACATCATGGCTCACAGATTTGAAACAAAAATCCGGGCGCATCCTGAAATGGGATGCGCCCGGAAGACAATGAACCAATCGAAAACGTTACGCCAAAACCGCCTCCAGCGGCGCTTGCTCATGGTCAAAGGTCAGGCCTTCGTCACCGGCGTCGGCTATTACGTGACTGCCCTCAGTGAACTCCTGTGCCAGGATGAGCTTGGACAGCGGATTCTCGATAT
>JASLRP010000564.1 GCA_030743915.1 SAR202 cluster bacterium
ACGAAGGGGCGCTGGATTTCGGAGAGCAGTTGGTCGGCGAGAAGCGATTTTACGAGCGCGTGACTCATCTCCCTGTTCCTTGCGCTCTGTATGTCGAGCCTGACGAGTCTGTCCTGGGGTTCCCCTTCGGGTTCTTCACCCACATGCCAGGCAGCCGTCTGACAGACCTGCTGCCCAGAGCATCTCAGAGCGAGAGCCGCCGGATTGACGAAGAATTGGGGCGAAAACTGGCGTCGGTTCATCAGATCAAGATGCCTCGCTACGGAAGATTGTTTTCCAACGAAGTCCAGACCTGGGGCCGGTACTTCAGCAATCGCCTCGCTCATCGCATCTCGCCTTACATTAAGGATGGTATCTTGTCGATGAGGCAAGTGGAGCGTTTCGTGGGGATGGCGTCTGAGATCGAGCCTGATCACCCTCGGCTGCTTCATATGGACTTTCGCTCTGACAACATGCTGGCAACTCTGGAAGAGGGCGCGCTGAAGATTACAGGCATTGTGGACGCCGCCAATTGTCTTGCCGGAGACGCTCTATTTGACCTGGCGAGGTTGGACGAAGGCGTCGGTCTCAGCCCCGAGTTTTTGAAGGGCTACGAGTCGCAGAGAGGCCCCGTGGATCGGCAGTCGGTCCCGTTCCTGCTCTACAGATTAGAGACCGCCGCTTTGCTGGCGTGGGTATATCATGACACGTCGATGCGCGATTATCGCCGGGCCAGACTCCGAGACCTCGCCTCTCTTGACCTCTGGGCGTGACAGAGCATCCAAATGCTAACCAGAGCCTGCTCTGGGCCGTTTTCATATCAAGGGTGGCAAGCATTTAATCCATTGAAAGGCCACCGAGCCTGCGCTATCGTAGTACAGGACGAACTCCCTACCCCTGAGCGACCTACCGAGAGGAGATTACCGTTAATCTAGGAAATGTTGGGTTCCCGATGTCTGGGCCGAGCAGACAGCCCTACGTGACGTATGCGCTGTTGGCTATCAACGTCCTGATGTGGCTGATCACTGAGGTCTCTGGAGGTTCGAGAGACTCGGATGTTTTGATAAAGTTCGGGGCAATGTTCACTCCACGAATTGCCGACGGTGAATACTGGCGTTTATTTACCGCTATGTTTGTGCACGTTGGTTGGCAGCATTTGTTGCTCAACGGATTCGGGCTATTCATCATCGGCCAACTGGTCGAACAATCGTATGGCCCCTATCGGTTTATCACCATATATATCCTCGCTGGTCTGGCAGGCAGCGTTTCCAGTTTCATTCTGAACGACATCGCCGTGGGAGCCGGAGCAAGTGGAGCCATATTCGGTATATTAGGTGCTGTGGTGGCCTTTTTTGTTGTGCACCGAGAGAACCTGGGAGAGTTTGGTCGCCAGAGCCTCATGGGATTTTTGATCGTGGCGGGCATCATGCTGGTCATCGGGTTCTCGATGTCCGGAGTGGACAACTTCGCTCACATGGGCGGGTTCGCGGCGGGATTCGCATTGGCCCTGCCTCTGGCTCCCAGATATCAACCCGAGTACAACGTCTGGGGGCAACTGGAGAGGCTGAGGGACACGAACTCGATACTCAAGCAGTGGTGGGTGATACCCGTGGCCCTGGTGGTGTTGGTTCTGGGCACGATGCTGGGCGCAGGAACAATAGGGGAGAACCCATATACCCACCTGAGACAAGCAGAGCGATATCTGGATGACGGGGAACACGCCTCTGCGCTGGAGGAGATCAGCGTGGCGATACAGATGGAACCGGGACTCGCAGACTCCTATTTCGTGCGCGGCAAGATATTCGCTGATCTGGGGGACTATTCGTCAGCTCTGACGGAGTTTGGTCTCGCAGTGCGCCTTGGGCTAGAGGATCGCGACCAGGAAGAAGCCATAGCCTTGATGATCGAACTCCGGGCCAGGCAACCTTAGCGCTGCCAGAGTTCTACGCCGACTTCTTCTCCTGGGTCGGGTCGGTCAGCGGGACCTGATTGCCGTCCGAGGTGATCAGGCGAGCGGCAGATGTGCCTTTGATAGCCGCGCCATCCACGATACAACGGGCCACGCCGGTCATTGTCGGCAGTTCGTACATCACGTCCAGCAGCACCTGCTCCAGGATGGTGCGCAGTCCTCGCGCTCCGGTCTTCTGCTGAAGGGCCAGTTCTGCGGCGGCTTCCAGAGCGTCGTCGGTGAAGGTCAACTCCACGTCGTCCATCTTGAACAGTGACTGATACTGCTTCGCGAAGGAGTTCTTCGGCTCGGTCAGCACTCGGACCAGATCGTCCTTGCCCAGCTTGTTGAGGCTCACGACCACGGGCAGCCGTCCCACGAACTCGGGGATGAAGCCATACTCCATCAGGTCGTCCGGGTTGACCTGAGAGCGCACAAAGTCCTTGGATTCGTCGTCGTCGGCGGGGACACCGTCCACAAGGGTCGGTTTGAAGCCAATTCGCTGACGGTCTTTGAAGGCGCGGCGCTCAATGTAGTCGTCAATGCCCTCGAAGGCTCCGCCGCACATGAACAGGATGTTGTCGGTGCGAATCTGCAGGAAGTCCTGGTGGGGGTGCTTTCGCCCGCCCTGGGGCGGGACGTTGGCCACACAGCCCTCGATGATCTTCAGCAGCGCCTGCTGGACCCCTTCGCCCGAAACGTCACGGGTGATGGACGGGTTGGGGCTTTTGCGGGCGATCTTGTCGATTTCGTCGATATAGATTATGCCTTGCTCTGCGCGGGCGATGTCGAAATCGGCGGCCTGGATCAGGCGTAGCAGGATGTTCTCGACATCCTCTCCGACGTATCCGGCCTCGGTGAGCGTTGTGGCATCGGCGATGGCAAAGGGCACGTCCAGAATTCGAGCGAGGGTCTGGGCCAGATGAGTCTTGCCGGAGCCGGAGGGGCCAAGCATCAGGATGTTGGCCTTTTGAAGCTCCACGTCCTCGAATCGCTGATTGGACCAGACGCGCTTGTAGTGGTTATAGACGGCGACGCTCATCACCTTCTTGGCCCGTTCCTGGCCTACCACGTACTCCTCAAGCCGATTGTAAATCCACTTGGGATTCAGCCCCTTGGTCTTGTAGTTGCCCTGCGGGCTCTTTGTGTCCTTTGCAGGGCTTTCCTCCGCGATTATCTGTTCGCAGAGGTTAACGCACTCGTCACAAATGAACACTCGGTCTGGACCTGCGATGAGACGGCGCACCTGCGCCTGAGTCTTTCCGCAGAAGGAACACTGATAGTCGTTGCGACTATTCATAGAGTGAGACCTACCTCGCCTTCCAAATTTTCGTCGTTACAGGCTCGCGCGGATGTGTTAGTCCGCTGCAACAGGAACACTGGGCGAAGCGAGAACCTCGTCAATCAGGCCGTACTCCTGGGCCTGGTCAGCGCTCAAGTAGAAGTCGCGGTCCGAGTCCTGAGCGATCTTGTCATAGGTCTGCCCAGTGGCGTCGGAGATAATCTGCCGGATGGTGTCCTGCTGTCGGAGGATCTCCCTGGCGGCGATTTCGATGTCAGAAGCCTGCCCCTGAGCGCTGGTGAGCGCCTGGTGCATGTGAACGGTGGAGTTGGCCAGTGCGTAGCGTTTGCCCTTAGCGCCGGCGCACAGCAGGACTGTCGCCATGCTGGCGGTCATGCCCACGCATATGGTGGATACGTCGGGCCTGATCAGGCGCATGGTGTCCAGAATTGCCAGGCCGGAGCTTATGACTCCGCCGGGGGAGTTGATGTACAGGCTGATGTCCCGCTCCGGGTCCTCGCGGTCCAGGAACAGAAGCTGTGCGATGATGTTGTTGGCGATCTGATCGTAGATGGACGATCCCAAGAATATGATGCGCTCTTTCAAAAGCAGCGAGTAAATGTCGTAGGCCCGCTCGCCTCGCGCTCCGGACTCAACTACCATGGGGATTACATTTTCAGGCCTGTGAATCATCGGTGTCGTCCCCTCCGTCTTCGGTTGTTGTTTCTTCATTGTCATTATCGGTGTTTTCTGATCCTTCTTCTTCAGCAGAGTCCTCGGACTCTTCTTCCTGCTCAGACGATTCCGCCTCGCCTTTGGCGACACTCACCAGGAGAGCGACGGTCTTCTCGTACTTGAGCATCCTCTCAATGGACTCTTTCTGTTCTTCGATCTGTTGCAGCCGTTCTGCCATGCCTTCCGGGTCCTGGCCCAGCAGTTCTTGAACCCGCTCATCGAGTTCGTCTTCGGAGACTTCGATGTTCTCCAGGTCACCCAGCTTGTTAAGAGCGAACGTCCGGCGAATGCGCTGTTCGGCCTCGGTGCGGGCCTGTGCCATTTGGTCTGTGTATGAAGTGCCGATAGACCGCAGGTAGTCGTCGCGACGGATGTTCAACTGCTCGAATAGCCTGTTCTGGTCCTCTTCGATGTGTTCGATCTCGTGGTCCAGCATGACCGGAGACAGTTCCATCGTCGTGCCATCCAACATGGCCTTGACCACGTCGTCTTCGTACTGGCGGTCAGAACGGTTTGTGGCCTCGTCCGTCAGCCCCTTTTCCACTTCGGCCCTCAGGACTTCCACGCTCTCGTATGCTTCCGGGAGGCCCTTGGCGAACTCGTCGTCGAGTTCTGGGAGAATTCGTTCCTTGATGTCCTTGAGATCGACGCTGAAAGACGCTTCTTTTCCGGCCATCGCTGTGTCCTGGTAATCTTCAGGAATTTCGATGGTGAACTCGTGCTGTTGCTCAGCTTCGAGGCCTTCCATTTTCTGAGAGAAGCCAGGCACCGGGTTTGTGCTGTCAGAGTCCAGGAAGTACGTGGTGTCGTCCTCTTCCATGAATTGGTTGCCCTCTACCGAGCCCTTGATGCCCACAGTCACGAGGTCGCCCAACTCCACTGGCCGTTCCACAGGCTCCCAGGTGGCGAGACTCTGGCGCAGTTCGTCGAGACGGCCCTCAATGTCTTCCTCTGACACCTCTTCAGGCTCGTAGGGGACACGAAGACTGAGATAGTCGCCCAGGTCCACCTCAGGTCGCAACGGAACAACGGCCTTGAAGGTAAACGGATCAAGCTCCAGGTCTTCGATTTTGGGAAGTCCGCTGGCTTCGAGTTTCTGCTCTTCGATGACCTTGTCTGTGACCTCATAGACCATCGTGTCGATGACTTCGCTTAACAGGCTCTCGCGCCCGACGAAATTCTCAACGATGCGTCTGGGGGCTTTGCCTTTGCGGAATCCCGGGATGACTATGCGTTGCACTACGCGTTGGTAGCCTTGGTTGAGGTATGGGTCGAGGTCGGGGTCCTCAAGCTCAATGTGGATAACTGCTTGACTGTCCACAATTTCTTCTTGAGTGATAATCAAAATTGGCTCCTGATAGCAGCTTAGCTAGTGATGATTATAGCATAATGCACGCCGCGCCCACTTTGCAAAAGTATTGTACGAATATTGGGATTAGTTATAGATCGGCGGTTGAGAACGCGCGAACATTTATGCGACACCAAGCGCGGAATTGGGCGCCCGTGGCATCTTTTCGGAAATTGCCTTGACACGAGTATAGTTGTTGTTTACGATTCGATGTGTGGGGTAACGGCGCTGACGCGTCGCATACCCCGTTTCGGTTAAGCTCTCCCAGTTCTACGGATTCGACAGGGCTGGACAATCGACATATAGACCAGGTAACTCGGTTCTGTGAGGGTGATTCCAAAAACGATTTGCCCTTTAAGCCAAATCCCCGGAATTCGGAACCTATCGCAAAAATGTGCCTTTGGAATCGGGATTCAGTGGCATGAAGGAAAAACTATCAACAGCGATTGATTCCACAATGCCTCTGCTGGAGGGGTGAGGATGTCGAGCAAGTATCAGCGCGAAATCGAAGAAATCCTGGAGAAGTCGGGAGACCTCGGGTCTTCCAAGCCGCCGAGACCACAGCCTGAAAAGGAAAGCCTGTTTCGGTTGGTGGGCCTCTACATCAAGAACGCACTGAGTGGCAAGCTCTGGTCTCTGTCTCCCGGCAGGGTGATGCTCATCGGCCTGCTGTTGCTGCTCTCCATGCTGATCGTCATGCAATTCGTCCCCGGAATCCCCGGCCTGCTGGCCTGGGCGGGCTTGCTGATATTCATCGTCGGTTACGGAATGGTGCTGGCGAAGCCTCCCAAGATGGAAAAGCGCTGGCGCGGCCAGTCAATGGAGCCAAGCGGCGAGTCGCTATGGGACCGCCTCCGCCGCCGGATCCGACCCAAGTAACTGGATTTCAGAACTCATTCGATACATTACGGGCCTCGCAATTTGCGAGGCCCTTTTTCGTTCTGGCGAGAATAGGGCCTTGGGGTCCATAATTGCATGAGGCAAGCGCTGTCTTAATCAAAATGGGCGGACCCAAAGCCCGCCCATTCTACTTAAATCGAGATTGACAGAGTACCTAGACCGCGCACTCGCCTTCACCACGCTCCAGGATGTACTTGATGGTCTTGTTCCAGTCCATGTACGTGTCCAGGGTTTCGCGGTTGAGTTCAGGCAGGTCCCTGAACTCCTGGACCACGGGCTCGAAGGACTCCGGGCCGACCCTGGTCACGAAGTTCTTGAACTCCTCACCATCGTTGCGTTCGGCCTTGTAGAAGATGAGGACTTTCTCCACGGCTTCAGGCACGCGCTTGGCAGGAATCTTGACCTTGACCCGCTGACCGAATCGAGCGTCCCCGTCATCGTAGCTGCCCCCGACAAACATGTCGTAGGCTGGAACCTGGCCGCCAGGCCCCTTGGCTGCCGCGCCGTGGAACCCGATGTCCCCAATGTGGTGATGGCCACAGCCATTGGGGCAGCCGCTCATCTTTATGTGCATCTTCTGGATCAGCGGATCCGAGGTGTCGATCTTCTTCACCGCCTGGATCAGGGCGTTGCCCAGACCCATAGATGATGTGATGCCCAGCTTGCAACTATCGGTGCCGGGGCAGGATAGGACGTCATCTATGCCTTGAGCGCCCGCCTCGCCAAAACCGATCTTATTAAGCTCGTTCCATACTTCGTTGAGGGCCTTGTCAGGGACCCACCGGAAGACAACATTCTGTTGGACGGTCGTCCTGGCCCTGTGTCCCGCGTATTTACGGGAGAGTTCCGCCAGATCGTGGAACTGTTCAGGGCTGATGTCGCCCAGAGGCAGTTTGACGTTCACAACGTTGTAACCATCCTGCTTCTGAGTCTCAACATTGGTCTCCAACCATTCCCGGTAGTCGGGCGTGTCACCGGTTGTGGAGTAGTCGCCGTCCAGCGCCGGAGCGTCAACCGACTCGTCATCCAGGAATAGCAGCGGCGTCGGGTCGAAGGACCTCTGTGCCCAGGGTTGCTTCAATTCCTCTTCCACGAGGTTGCGGAATTCGTCGATGCCGATTCGGTCCACCACGAATTTGAGGCGAGCCTTGGAGCGGTTTTTCCTGAGTTCGTTGGAGGTGTGGAACACCCTGATTACGGCTTCAGAATACTTCAGGTAGTCGTCCATCGACACAAACTCGTAAAGGGTGAGAGCCGCGACGGCCAGGATGGCTGTGCCACCGCCTGCGACCATCTTGAAGCCCTTCTCGCCATCCTGAATTCTGGGGAGGAATCCCACGTCGTGGATGAACGACATGGCGCAGTCACGGTCACAGCCGGAGAATGCGACCTTGAATTTTCGGGGCATCATCTGGGTGAAGGGATGCCGCACGAAGTATCGAGAGAACGCGGCAGCATATGGCGTTACGTCGAACGGTTCGTCAGCGCACACGCCGGCCAGCGGGCATCCGGTGACGTTTCGCACGGTGTTCCCACAGGCCTCGCGGGTGGTCAGCCCAACTTCGCCCAACAGTGTCAGCAGTTCCGGAGTTTCGTCCAGAGGCACGTGGTGCATCTGAATGTTCTCTCGGGTGGTCACGTGTCCTCTCTTCAAGGGAGGGAACCTTTCGACAACATCGCCCAGCCGGTCCAGTTGGGCCGCGGTCAAGCCACCAAAAGGGATCTTCACCCTGACCATGTGAACGTCGGGCTGTCGCTGTCCGTACACGCCCTGGCGGAGCCTGAAGGCCATGAAGTCGGTTTCTTCCCAATCACCGGCCTGGAATCGCTTGACCGCTTCCTCGAAGCCTTCAATCTCGCCAGGGATAATGTCTATTATCCCTGTAGTCTGCCTATCTACTTGAGTCATCATCCCTCCTGGATTGTTGGCGGTCGAACATGTCAGGCCGACGCGCCTTGAGAGTCATACTCTCCAGATTAATACCGACGCATTGAATTGAACTTTCCAGCTATGGATCATGGCGGGGCGGCTCTCAAAAACAACAAACCCCGCTCGACGCGAAGTTGAACGGGGTTTTTGAGTTTAACGAGTTGAATACAACTGCCCCTAATGCAGACTGCTACAAACGCATTTCATGAATAAACTGGTCACTATCATAGCTCGCATACCTTAACAATCTGCGATGTTGGTGTCAATGAATCCGTCCAGTATGGTGCACTTTTCGGCGCTTGATATTATCGCCGGTGGCTCTTAAATCCAATCACCGCTTCGAACTCTCCTTTTTTGAAGGCTCTCAGATACGATCTTCACAACTTTAGAGACCAGACCTAGTTGAACACCGCTCCCGCCAACTCCTCCAGTTCGTTCAGAACGTTATTCTGGTCTAACGCGGTAACCCGCATCAGCACACGTTCGGCGCCTGCCTCTTCGAACCTGTTAATCAGGTCCCTGTCTGCTGGTTGGCTGTGTATCGTGATGCCGATGGTATCGGGGTCGCGGTCTGCCGAATCACAGAGTTCTGCAAGCGTTACGCGGGCTGCTTTGATGTCATCAGGATTGACGGCATTCGGCAGCCATCCCTCGCCATAGCGGACCACGCGCCGGAGGACGTTCTTCGCGTTGCCTCCCAGATACACAGGGGGATGAGGTTTGCGGGCAGGCTTGGGATTCATGATCACCGGAGGGAAATCAACGTACTCGCCGTGGTACTCGGCCTCTTCCTCCGTCCAGAGTTCTTTCATCGTCAGCACGTACTCGCGAGCCTGGCTCCACCTGTGGTCGAAATCGGCCCCCATGATCTCGGACTCTTCCCGAAACCAACCAGTGCCAATGCCGAACATGAAGCGTCCGCCTGAGTAGAAGTCGAGGGTGGATATCTGCTTCGCCAGGTCGATGGGATTATGCTCGGTGATGAGGTTTACCGCTGTGCCCAGTCCGAGATTCGTAGTGGCGGATGCCGCCGTGGCCAGCGCAATCAATGGATTGACTCCGAGAGTCATTGGTATTGGAATCGAACCATCGGGAGAGCCTGCGTACTTCGTATTGTGATTCACGGGGATGACGGGATGCTCCGGCAGCCAGACTGAATCGAATCCCAACTCCTCTATCTTCTGGGCGACAGCGGCGAAGTCGGTCAGACCTGGCGTCGCGCTCATGCTGATTCCTATATTCATAACTCGATTGCCTCCAGTGAATTCTTCTTAATTCCTTGATTTGCGGACACCCTTCAGACAGGGACGACTCCTCGGACTGCCCAGGCGCGGGCGATCAGATGAATACTGCCATCGGACTCGATGGGCAGGGCATCCTTCAGGCGGTTTCGCAACCGCTCGCGGTCGTCATTCGATAACGAGACACAATAGGCTCCAGCCGGCCCCTGTCCTCTCAGGAACGGAGACCAGTAATCATCGAAGTCAGCAAACACCGTGGGCGCGTCCAGAGCGCGGACCTCGACTGATTGCAGGTCGGCCTTTCGGAACAGGTCTTCCAGCGGCCCTGGATTGCAGATCAGAAATTGCTTGCCTTCGTCATGATCGGCGCCGTCAAGGAACAATTCAGTGACTGCATCCCAGAAATAACGCATGAGTTGCATTTCGCCTGAGTAGTCCCAAACATATGAAGCGACCGTGCCTCCAGGTCGGACAACCCGGCACATCTCCTGGATCGCGAGTTGTTTGTCAGGCACGAAGTTCAACACCAAGCCCGTCACAAGCGCATCCGCTTCGGCATTTTTGAGAGGCAGCGAGGTCGCATCGCCGGACTTGAACACGGCCCGACTATCGTTGATTCTCCCCCGCGCCAGGCTGAGGAAACCCTCGGACGGTTCGGTGGCGGTCACACTTGCGGGGTAGGCATGTTTTAATATCGTCTCGGTCAGCGCGCCTGTGCCGCAGCCAACTTCCACCCAACTCAGGTCTGCGGGCAAGGAAAGCCAGTCCGTGAATAACCTTCCGACCACGCGACTCCACCGACCGACATAGCCTTCATAGGCCTCGCCATCCGCGAACCAACCACCTTCGTTTTGTGACGCCATGGGTTACTGCCTCTCCGTTAAGTCGTAACTCAAACAATGGAAAACTCGGACATCATCGGAGTTGCAGTATACCCTGTGCTGTAAATGCCAATACGAAGTCGCTCGATTTAGGGATACTTGAACCTGCGAACGCCGCTTATAAAAGCCCAGGTTGCCACGACGACAATCATCGAGATGAGTCCTCCCAGGGCCAACGTGCTACGGGGGCCTATCTGCTGAGACATGAATCCGACGTAAATGGTGCCGAGGTTGTTTGCGCTCTCCGCCGAAACCTCGTGGAAGCTCACGGCCCTGCCTCTGACCTCGTCCGGCGTGGTCAACTGCACAATCGTCTGTCGCGAGGCCATGCCTATGGCGTCGGTGACTCCCAGGGCGATGATGACCGGCACGGCCACCAGCATCGACGCGCTGAGCCCGAATATGACAAGCAGCAGAGCGTAAGCAAAGGTTGCCCACAGCACAAGCATTCCTTTGGATCGGTACCGAGCCAGAAACAGGACTGCCAGGCTTCCGATGACTCCTCCGAACGAGTTGGCAGCGGTCAGGGCGCCCACGGCTCCAGGGCCTGCCCGAAGGAGCCTGTCCACAATCAGAGGCAGCACCTGACGGAAGAAGCTGACCATGTTCACTCCCAGGTCCATTATCAAAAGACCGGGCAGTATCGGATGAGCTTTTACGAATTGGAACCCCTGCCAAACGCGACGCAGGACCGAGCCGCCCTCGCCATTATCTGATGAAATGTTCTGCGATCGGATCATGAGCGGGAGTAACACGCTGGGCACGGCGGTGACCGCGGCAACTGTGAACGTTGCGGTTGTTCCAAACGCCGTTATAATTCCGGTGAATGCCAGGGGAGCGACGACGGCCCCAATCTCAAAAGTCGCCACGTTGGACGTGACCGCGTGCATAAGGTGGGTCCTCGGCACGACGTTGGAGGTCAGCGCGGCCCGCGCCGGACTTCCCAGGATGCTGGTCACGCTGAGAACGGCGGTCACACCATAGATGTGCCACGGGCGAAGCGCGTCGGAGGCGGAAAGCAGGGCCAATGCGGTCAGCAGAACAAGGCTCGACACTTGCGTGAACGCTATCAGCCTTTTCCGGTCCAGCCTGTCGGCAAGCGCCCCACCGTACAGTATGGCGGGAAACTGGACGATGAGTTGTATGATGCCCAGCGCTCCCAACTGCGCGCCTGAACCGGTCTCCTGGTACAGCCACACGGTGGTCGCCAGCAGACGCATCTCCATCGTGAACAGCGACGAGATGCCCGACAGCCACAGGAATCGGTAGTCGCGAAACTCGAAGGCCGACCAGAGTCTTAGCGTTGACGGGGTTTGAGATGACGACTCTGGACCGGATTCGCGCTCAGGGCCTTCTAAGGCCACAGGATGCTGAGAGTATCAATCGTTGGAATCATTGCCGGATTATAAACTCAGACGACTCGGAATTGTAATCCTGCATACCGATCTCTGAAATCTCACCCGAACGCCAAATCGTATCCAGAAACATGCGCATCGAAAGTATCACAAGAACAATACAGACCGGAGCATAACGGCTGGTCAAGTAAGATATAATTGGGGCATGCATGTCAGGGCAGACCTCGATGGGAGAACCTGAATTATGATCGAAATTCCTCTGGCGTTCGCGTTTTCAGCAGGACTTGTGGCAGCGTTCAACCCCTGCGGCGCGGCCATGTTCCCGGCGTACGTCGGCTATCAGCTAGACGCCTCCGATGTAAATGCCAACCCCGTAGTCTCTGGACTCAGAGGCGTCCTGATGGGGTTGATGGTGACTCTCGGGTTCATTGTGGTGTTCGGCGCTGTGGGTCTGATCCTGGCCGCGGGAGGCCGACTGGTCGGGCAGTTCCTGCCCTTCGCCGGTCTGGGAGTCGGAGTGATAATCACCGGCGTAGGCCTGTGGCTCCTTATTTCCAAGCGCAAACTGGGCCTGATGGCCGCCAGCCGAGTAAACATGGGCGGAGGCCGAGGTCTGAAGCAGACCTTCCTGTTCGGAGTGGCCTACGCAATCGCGTCTCTAAGCTGCGCGTTGCCCATCTACCTGGCGGCGGTCGGAGTGGTCGCGGGCCAGAGCCTGAGCGCAGGCGGCGCCCTGGAGACAATCATAGGCTCAATCGCCTACGGCGTCGGAATGGGAGCAGTCATGATGGCGGCAACCCTGGGTGTGGTCTTCTTCAAGGGCCTTGTGACGGCAGGGATGCGCAAAATCTTCCCCCTAATCGAGCCCATCGGCAACCTGGCAATGGTCGGCGCGGGCGCCTACCTCATCTACTACTGGACGATAGGTAAGGGGCAAGAACTCCTGGTGTTCAGGGCTGAGCAGCTCTTCTAGGTCGAGGGATGGATAACTAACCAAAAATACTTCACGGGGCGAGTTTCAAACCCGCCCCGATTTATTTTGAGCCCGAAATGATGGGACTTAGCTTTCGTTTACCACCGGGTTGCTTAGAGTTCCGATTTCGGCTATTTCGACTTCCATTACGTCGCCCTCTTTGACGTTGTCGGGTCGGCCGGGGGTGCCTGTCATCACGACGTCGCCGGGGTTGAGCGTCAGGACTCGGGTGACGAACTCGATTATCGTCGGAACGTCGTGCAGAAGGTCAGATGTCACCTGTTCCTGAACGACTCGACCGTTGATGCGACCGATGAGCCGCAGGGCGCTGGGGTCGAGGTCGCTCACGATGTATGGGCCCAGAGGAGTGAATGTGTCCGATGACTTGGCCCTCCACCACTGGAGGTCGTTGGCCTGCCAGTCGCGGGCGCTCATGTCGTTTCCGCAAGTGTAGCCCAGAACGTAGTCCAGGGCGTCTTCTTTGCTGACGTTTTTGGCCGTTTTGCCGATGACCAGCGAAAGCTCGGCCTCTGGCTGGATGGACACGCCCTCGGTGATGGCGTCTTTAGGGATGATGACGTTATCTCCGGTGCCGATGACCGAGGATGTGGTCTTGAAGAAAGGCTCTGGCACTTTGGGGCCTTCAGCGTCTCCCAGATGGCTTCGGTAGTTGAGGCCGATGGCCACCACTTTGCTGGGAATCACCGGTGCGAGTATCTTGACCTCATCGAGGCTGTGGGCGTGGTCGAGCACTTCGTAGTCCTCGTAGGGGACGTCGGTGATCTGGGTCACCTGATCGCCCTCGACGATTCCGTAGGCTATCTCGCCGTGGGCTTCGTATCTGGCATACTTGGTCATTTTGGTGTGAAGTCCTCCTCTTAAAAAATGTCTAATTCGACGGCTGGCCACAGTTTATCGTATTCCCAATTCTTAGACCAGAGAGCATTTTTCGACGCGATTGCGTTAGGGTTATACTTTTGTTTTTGAACCAGGTTTCAATTGGATTGTTGGACTGAGGAGATTGTCCCAATGAGCGAATTTGTCAGAATTGGAAAAGCGTCCGACCTGCCTGAGGGCCGATTATTGGTCGTAGAGGTGGGAGGGCAGGATATCGTCGTAGCCCACGCAGAAGGGGAGTTCTACGCTATAGGCGAGGCGTGTTCCCACGCCGGAGGTCCGCTGGGCGACGGCAGGCTGGACGGATGCGAAATCGAATGCCCGTGGCACGGAAGCCGTTTCGACCTCCGCACCGGAGAGGCCACCAAGCCTCCGGCCACATCGCCGGTTACCAGATACGTGGTGAAGGTAGAGGACGACGACATCCTGATAAGGCCGGCGTGAGCCCTTGCAAACCGCACGAACGGAAAAGGGGTACAGATGCCCGATTCATGATCCAGATTATTGAGAAGGAGGCGCGATCGCATGGGCGACGTTTTCATTCCAACTCAGTTTCATCGAAACTGGTACGCCGGGTGAATCAAGTAGTTCGATCACAGATTCGATGAACATCGTGCGTCCTCTGGACCCGACCGATGCCAAGATCGCCAGAATCCATCGTTCCATGTCGACAAAATTCAGTTCGTGCCCCTGTGAAAAATACTGTCGGCTCTGGGTTATCGCGTCCTCCGAAGGAGCGCCCGATCGGACGAAGAACAGGTAATCCTCAATTCCTAATGGCGCGATCTTCGTATTAAATGTCGCATTCACCCGTGCGCCATCCACGGGCCTTCGGTCACCTCACATGCGAAGATAACTTGGTCACCACTGCTAACTGTTATGTCGCCGCCAGCTCCAGATGCTGTATCTGCGACGTTTATTCCCTGCCAACTGATGTCCCAGTCCAGACCAAAACGCTCTTTAATCACTTGAATTGTTGCAACAACCAGGAATTGTGGAAATCTGCCGCCGCTGGGTGTATCCAACAGACTTGTCGAAAGGATTCCGAGTTGTTCGAGACTCATACGCTGTATCCGAATCAAAGGAATCTGAGTAGCTTCTCTCAACTCGATGAATTTGTGCATTAGGAAACTTAACAATTTGCTCAAGACATCGTTGTCGGATTGCTGTTCTACCCAATCCAATACATTCATGAAATTGTCATAGGCTGTTTTGTCACGAACTCCATCACGAGTTGATTCATCGAGTGCTACTGACCGTCTGAATACGCTGAGATACGGGCCGCGAGAACATGGTATCTGCCTGGACTGCAACAAAGGATTTACCACTCGCTCATCGAGGGTACGACCGTTGAATGAATCGGTTCCTTGATTTACGTAGGGGTGTCGAATATTGATGTCCTTATCTTGAACTCGCGCCAGGACACATCCGACAAGAACTTCCCGAAATGCCTGAGTCCGCGAACGAAATACACGATCCACATTGTCAGATGTGGAACCAGGAAGCAACGGAGGTGAGCCGTCATCGAAGTTTGTCTGCGCTTGATCGAAGATCGTTTCGAGTAACATGCTGGCGCTTTCGTAATCAACAGGCATCAGATGCTAAATAACCGTGTTCAATAATTAGTCCACAGTGCTTCTTGTCGAGGTTCTTTGACAGAGTGGACGAGTTTTTCAGGAGCATCATGGCGATTCCAGTCTCCGTAGAGTTCATGCATCAAGTCGCACCGATACCCGGAAACCGCGACCTTTCCCTCGCAACTATGTAATATCTCTGCAAGCTCGCTATGCTGCTGATCACTCATTTCAAACCCGTATGCTTTGGTGTCCCCTCTTGAACTGTGAACATATGGGGGATCGCAATAAATCAGCGTGTCAGAGCTGTCATACAGATTGATTACGTCAATCGCAGGCCGATTCTCAAACTGCACCCGAGTCAGTCTGGTAACCAGTTCAGGCAAACTCTCCACACTCCCCAGCCAGCGTGATACCACACCGGCCATTCCTGCCCTACTGGTATTTTTGCAGTTTGCCCATCGCCCCAAAGATGCCGTTTGAGCAAGACCCGTTCGGGCCTGACGTGCTCTGACAAAAAAGCGCCGTGCTCGTTCCAAGTCGGATAAATCAGAGTCATTCTGGAGGGCTTGAAAAAATTCTTCTCTCGAAAACGGCGTTAATCCGATGGCCTCAACCAGTTCCTCTTTCTGATCGCGCAACACGCGAAAGAAATTGACCACGTCCCCGTCGATGTCGTTGTATGTCTCCACCGGGCTGGGAATTCGGTTCAGTAAAACAGCAGCGGATCCACCGAAAGGTTCGCAGTAATGGTGACATTCTGGAAGAAGTGGCAGGAGCCAGTTCAGATGATTGAATTTGCCTCCATACCAACCAAAAGCAATTCGTTTTTTCGAACGCTTCAATAACTTGGCACGACCGTTGCCCCTTACCTCTGTGTCCGGTTCATCAACGTAGATTGGAGAAGGAACACGAGGCATAAGCTAAAACTCCTTTGGAAACATCTGTTCGCCAAACCCTAACATACGAGATAGGAATCTCTCAAGGTGTTTTGGCCCCATGAAGCCCTTTCAAGTGATTGAGATTTGTTGGTAGGCTCAGTCGGCGGAGTAGCGGGCGGTGACGGCGGTGTGCAGGCCGCCTCGGACCTTGTAGTCCAGTGAGATGGTCATGCTCTTGGGCTGGCTGACCTCCACCAGATCGTTCAGGAGGCGGTTGGCGGCGTGTTCCTGGACGATGCCTACTCCGGTGTAGGAGAGCAGGTAGTATTTCAGCGACTTTAGCTCGATGCAAACCTTGTCAGGGATGTATGTGATGACCAGAGTCCCGAAGTCCGGCAGGCACGTCCACGGACACACGGCGGTGAACTCGTCAGTGTCAATCACCACCTCGGCGTCCTGTCCTGAGTATTCGTAATCGAAGGCCAGCAGGCAGGCGCTGTCTATATCCGATTCGGGACGAGGCGCCGGATGCTGCTCGGTGAGTCCCTCGTACTGCTTCTGTAGTTCCTGAATTGTTGCCATCGTGCCCTCGACTGTTCTCGTTTTGCGGACGGTTGTCCCTTTATACTACAGTTACTGTCGAATCGTGCAAAGTGTAGCAGCCGACAATCGCGCTGATAGAACCCGTCCCAATGATAGCAAACCCGAAAGCTGAACTCGCGATCAAGGTCTCCGGTCTTCGGAAGGCCTTTGGTCGCACGCCTGTGCTTCGGAGTGTGGATCTGGAAGTCCCCTGGGGGCAGGTGTTGACGCTTCTGGGCCCCAACGGCTCAGGAAAGACGACGCTCATCAAGATTCTAGCGACTCTCACCAGGCCCGACGTTGGAGATGTCACCATCGGCGGGATGTCTCTGGCGAAACAAGGACAGCGCATCCGCCGAATCATGGGCGTCGTGACCCACGACTCCCTCCTATACGATGACCTGACGGGACGGGAGAACCTGCGATTTTTCGCCCGCATATTTGGCGTTCAGGGAGTCGATGAACGAATCGCCGTGGTCACCGAGCGCATGGGCATGACTCCGAGGCTCGATCAGCGCGTTGGCACTCTCTCCCACGGGATGAAAAAGCGCTTCAGCATCGCGAGGTCATTGCTCCATGACCCGGTTATTTTGCTGATGGATGAACCGGAGAGTGGCCTGGATCAGGAGGCGCTGGGACTGCTGGATGCCGTTGTGACCGACAAATCCAACCCCCTGCGCTCTGTGCTGATGACTACTCACAGCCTGGACCGGGCCATCGCGTTGGGACAGCGCATGGCCATACTCGTCAACGGGCGCATCGCCTACCAGGAATCCCTGGAGTCCGGCGGCACCGAGGCTTTGATGGAAGCATACATGCGTCACACAAAGGCCCCATCGTGAAGGAATACTTCAGAGCGATATTTGCGGTGCTGTCCAAGGACGTGATCCTGGAACTTCGCACCAAGGACATCCTGGTGTCGGTGGTGGTGTTCGCCTTGCTGGTCATCGTAATATTCAATTTCGCTCTGGACCCGACGCCTCGGACGGTGGCGCTGGTGGCGCCCGGAATCCTGTGGGTGGCCTTTCTCTTTGGCGGGGTGCTGGGTCTCAACCGCTCATTTGCCATCGAGCAGGACCGTGGCAACCTCTACGGCTTGATGCTGGCGCCTGTTGGTCGGGACGTCATCTTCTTCGGCAAAATGTTGGGCAATTTTCTGTTCATGGTGGCGGTCGAGGCGTTCATCTATCCGGTATTCGCCGTGCTGTTCAACCTGCCGCTATGGATACCCGGCCTCATACCCGTCGCTCTGCTGGCGACGCTGGGCATCGCCACGGTCGGCACCGCCTTCTCGGCAATGGCCATCAACACCCGTTCTCGCGAGGTCATGCTGCCGCTTTTGTTTTTCCCGGTGGTCGTTCCGGTTATAGTAGCTGCTGTGGAGGCATCAGGAGTGATGATTCGAGGGGACGAGAGCGCAGAGCTAACCAGATGGATTCCGTTTTTAGCTGTGTTCGACGCCATATTCCTGGTCGTTTGTCCTGCGGCGTTTAGTCTGGTAATAGAGGAGTGACCCAACAGGGCTGTTAGTTATGGTTTCCGGAAGCAGTAGTCAATCGTCTCAGGCGCAACATGCCTACTTGTGCATAAGTTCACAAAATTGACACTATTAACGCCTAACTGGTATATTCGGGAGACATCTAAAACAAGTTCAATGATGCGGGCGATCTGCGTCAAAAATACCGAATCTTCTTTATTCCAACTATTGTCAAACGACCATCGAAGCGCTGATTTGGCGGGCCGCCAGAGACACCTCTGGAACGGCGCGCATTTCCTTAAACCAAGCGCCTCGTTCTCCTTCAAGGAACTCTAACTCATTGATAGACTGACCTCTGGCGTCGTGCGCCTCAAAAGCTTGAAAAAAAACGTTGATCGGGAGAGTTGAATTGAAAAACACAGATTTCGTAGTCCGATTCGCCGGAGAGGGCGGCCAGGGTGTCGTGACCTCCGCCGAGGGCTTCGCTCAGGCGAACGCTCAGGTCGGCTACCACGTACAGACGTTCTCGACGTTCCCCTCGCAAATAAGAGGGGGCCCCGTCTGGACGCAGACCCGCATCTCCACCAACCCAGTTCGCAGCGCCGGTGACGACCTGGACGTGCTGGTGGCCTTCAACGAGGACGCATACAACGAGCACAAAGGCGAGGTCCGTGAGGGCGGAGTGATAATCTTCGACTCCGGCTCCGTTGAGCTTGAGGGCGTTCCAAACAGCTTCGGCATGGCCTTCGACGAGTTGGCCCGCTCAACGGGCAACGCCCGAGCCGCCAACATGGTGGTGATGGGAGCGCTGGCGTATCTGGTGGAGATCAATCAGAGCATACTGGAACAGTTCGTAACCAAGCGTTTCACCAGAGGACGTCCCAACGACCAGGAGATCATCGAGTCCAACATAAAGGCCCTGACTCTGGGACGCGAAGAAGCCGAAAAGAGCGGTTTCATCATCGGTCAAATGGCCGACGCCATCCCCGCTGAAGGTGAACAGATACTCATCAACGGGAACACCGCTTTGGCTCTTGGCGCGGTGGCAGGCGGACTCGAAGTCTATATCGGATATCCTATATCTCCTGCCACTTCGATACTCGTGTGGATGGAAGCCAATCTCCCCGGAAAAGGAAAATTCGCCTACCAGTCGACTTCAGAGATCGAGTCCATAACCTCGATCGTCGGCGCAGGCTTCGCCGGACGAAAAGCTATGACCGGCACCGCAGGCCCTGGTTTCACCCTGATGGGAGAGGGAATCGGACTAGCCTGGATGGCCGAGATCCCTGTGGTCGTCGTGGACGTTCAGCGCGGCGGCCCGTCAACCGGACTGCCCACCAAGACTGAACAGTCTGACCTGTTGACGGCCCTCTATCCGGGACATGGCGACATGCAGATGCCGGTTATCGCTCCCGGCACCGTCGAGGAGTGCTTCTACGCCGCCTACCACGCCCTGGCCTGGGCAGAGCGTTATCAGGGGCCAGTGATTGTGCTGAGCGAGCACATGTTGGGCGAGCGCAACCAGAATATTCCCAAGCCCGATGCCAGCAAGCTGGACCCTGAATCCCGATCGGTTTATGAAGGAAGCAACGGCTATCAGCGTTACGATAGTTGGGAGCTATCTCCCATGCCAATACCAGGAAACCCCGGAAGCTATGTTGCCAACGGCAGCGAGCACGATGGCATTGGCGACACGACTCACCTGGCTGACCGGCACGTCCAGATGACGACCCGCCGATTCAGCAAGTTGAAGCTGCTAGAAGACGGAACCTACGAGAGCCAGAACTCTGGCGCCTCCATAGCTGTCATGCCGTGGGGCGGTTCCAAAGGCTCGGCCCTGACTGCCTAC
>JASLRP010000565.1 GCA_030743915.1 SAR202 cluster bacterium
GGGTATGGGTGAGGCCTGCATTCGCATCGACGTGACTCATGGCGATGGAGTTTATCGTTCAACAGACGCCGGCAAGTCATGGCAGAACACGGGCCTGAAGGACACGCGGCACATCTCGCGAGTCCGGACTCACCCTCAGAATGCCGACCTTGTGTATGTGGCCGCACTGGGCCACGCGTTTGGTCCGAACGATGAACGCGGGATTTTCCGATCATCCAACGGCGGCAAGGACTGGGAACACGTGCTGTTCAAAAGCGAAGACGCCGGAGCCGCAGACCTGTCCATCGATCCGAACAACCCTCGCGTCCTGTTCGCCTCTATCTGGCAGACACGGCGCAGTTTCTGGAACCTATCGTCAGGCGGGCCTGACAGCGGACTGTGGCGCACCACCGACGGTGGCGACACTTGGGAGGATATTTCCGGCAATCCAGGGCTGCCCGAAGGGCCACTGGGACGCATCGGTGTGGCGGTGTCTCCAGCGCAATCCGGTCGAATCTACGCGACGATTGAGGCGAAGGATTGCGGAGTTTATCGATCCGACGATAACGGCGACACTTGGGAACTGACCAGCGGAGACCGTGATCTCCAGGGTCGCCCCTGGTACTACCAGCACATATTCGCTGACCCGCAGGACGCAAACACGTGCTGGATTCTCAGCTACGGCGCCTGGAAGTCGATTGACGGCGGCAAAACGTTCAGCCAGGTCACGACGCCCCACGGCGACAACCACGACATCTGGATTGATCCCAACAACACTCAACGCATCATTGAGGGCAACGACGGTGGCGCCTGCGTAAGTTATAACGGCGGCGACACGTTCTCGACCATCTACAATCAGCTAACCTCCCAGTTCTACCATATCACCACGGACGACCGCTTCCCGTATCGCGTGTATGGCACTCAACAGGACAACTCGGCCATCAGCGTGCCGTCGCGGACTGTGAAAGGGGCCATCCCGTGGGGTGACTGTTACACGGTGGGAAGCTCCGAGAGTGGGTACATCGCTTTGCATCCCGACGACCCGAACGTTGTCGTGTCTGGCGCTGTCGGTTCCTCTCCGGGCGGCGGCGGCAACATGCTGAGGTACGATCACAAAACGGGACAGGTGCGGATAATCACCGTGTGGCCGGAGCTTAACACCGGATACGGCGCGGAAAACATGAAGTACCGCTTCCAGTGGACTTACCCGATACAGTTCTCGCCGCATGACTCCGACGTGCTGTACGCTACCGGAAACATTGTGTTCCGTTCCAAAGATCAGGGAAGTTCCTGGGAGCCGATCAGCCCGGACCTGACCCGCAACGACCCGACCAAGATGCAACCCTCCGGCGGGCCCGTCACACTGGACACATCCGGAGCGGAGACATATTGCACCATATTCGCGTTCGTCGAATCGCCTCATCAGGCTGGCGTCTTCTGGTCAGGCTCTGACGACGGGCTCGTCAACATTTCTCAGGATGGCGGCGAGACCTGGACGAATATCACTCCGCCAACCCTGCCGGAGTGGAGCCAGATCGCGATGATCGAGTTGTCGCCGCATGATCCTGCGACGGCTTATGTGGCGGCAACGAAGTACAAGCTGGACGATACACGGCCTTCGTTATACCGGACCACTGACTTCGGCGCGACATGGACCGAGATCACAAACGGAATTCCTTCCGACGACTTCACGCGCGTCGTGCGAGAAGACCCCAATCAGGCAGGTCTATTGTTCGCCGGAACCGAGACCAGCCTTTACGTGTCGTTCAACGCGGGTGATTCATGGCAGAAGTTCCAAGCCAATCTGCCAGTGGTCCCTTACTACGATCTGCTGATCAAGGACGACGATCTCATCGCGGCGACCCACGGTCGGTCCTTCTGGATTCTGGACGACTTGAGTCAGGTGCGCCAGTTGGCTGCTGACCTGAGCGACGAGTCGGCCCATCTCCTGAAGCCGGGGACCAAAGTCAGGCTAGGGTCGCCTTTCGGAGGTCGAAGGCCCAATCCGGGCAAGAATTACCAACTATCCCTGGGCGCGGCAGTCACGTACACTGAGTCGAAAAGCGATTCCGGCCAGACGGTCCGAAGCTTCCTGGATGCTGGGCAGAACCCTCCCGGCGGATTGCGCGTCAATTACTATCTGGCGGAGGAACCGGACTCGGATGTCACTCTGACATTCCTGGACTCGGAAGGCAGCGAGATCAAGGCATTCTCGTCTGCGGAATTGGAAAACGAGGACGACCGGCGCGACGCTCGGGTTCCTGCATCCGCTGGGCTGAACCACTTCGACTGGAACATGCGCTATCCTCAGGCCAATACCGTGCCAGGGGACAAAACAACCGAGGACAGCATCGTTGGCCCGCTGTCGCCTCCGGGAACATACCAGGTGCGCCTGACGGTCGGAGATCAGTCTCAGACACAGGGTTTTGAGCTTGTGAAAAATCCCAACGTCGAAGCGACGCAGGAAGATTTCGATGCCCAGTTCGCGATGTTGTTGCAGTTGCGGGACAAAGTATCGGAGACCCACGACAACATCAATAAACTGCGAAGCGCCAGAGACCAGGTTGCCGAGTGGGCCAAAAGGGCCGAAGACTCGCCGGCAGAAGAGGCTGTTTCCGCTTCGGCTGACGCGCTGAAACAGAAGCTAACCGACATCGAAGCCGAATTGATACAGACCGAGTATCGAGGCGCAAGAGACCGGCTGACGCTGCCGGTCAAACTCAACGCTAAGCTCTTGGGCCTGGTCCCGGTGGTTGCGGCGGCAGATTTCCGACCGCCCGAACAGACCCACGCAGTATTCGCGCAGTACTCCGAGGAGTTGGACGTTCAGTTCCAGGCTCTGCAAAGCGTAATTGACGATGACCTTTCGGAGTTCGAAAATCTGTTGGCCGAGCTTCAAATTCCGACCATTGTGCCCCGCACTACACCGTAGGGACGCAGTGAATTGAGTAATCGAGGGTGGGCGCTTTGGCGTCTGCCCTCGTTTTGGGTCGGCGTAGAACACTCCTCCGTTACAAGTTAACCGAGGTTTGCAACTAGCCGGCGACCTTCGTTTGTATCACATTGAACGTGCAAGCGAAGGGAGCGAAAGCTTGGCACATAAGCGAAAGCGATCTTGGGGCGTATTGTCGTGGCGAATCGGCGGGCGAAAACTAGGCGTTCCGATATGGGCGTTTGCGCTGATTGTGGCGATAATCGGAATTGCTGCAGGTCAAGCCGGCAGCGAGCGCGTGAATGCGCTTCTGGCAGGTTTCCTCCTGATGCCCGGAGAGTCGAAAACGATAACCGTCACCAACGCCACGGACCAAATCGCCAATGCGCTGGGCGTTCTGGTTACCGACCCAGGCGTCGAGGTCGATGCCAACCCAGAGTTCATCGTGAAGGCCGATGACGTGCCTTTGAGCGATGCAGACCAACTGTTGTCGGCCATGCTTCAAGGGGCGGGAGGTCTCCCAGCGCCGCCCCAGACGAACAAGCCACCGCGCCCAGTGCCCACCGCCGTTCCGTCCCCGACTCCTGTTCCGCAAGAGGCGCCCACTGCGGTCCCGCGCCCGACGCCACCTCCGCCGTTGATCGAGCCTGCGGACGCTCGATTAGCCATCGTGAGTGGAAAAACCTTCCACGTTCGTGTTGCTGCTGATGACTACGCTCGCTCGACAGGTTTCAGGAACAAAGTGGCGATATTTGACGACGATGCGATGATGTTCATTCATCCCCAGGAAGGCCACTGGTCGTACGACACCAGGGACATAATGATCCCTTTGGACATATTGTTTTTGGACCGGCATTTCGTGATCGTGGACATCCAGACTACTTCTGTCGAGCTAGTTGGAACGCCGGATGACGAGTTGCGCATTTACAGACCGTCTCTGCCGGCGATGTACGTAATGCAGATTAAGGGCGGGATGTCAGACGCGATCGGCATCGCCGTCGGCGATCACGTCGCGATCAGATAGGCGTCAGCCTGATACTCCAGAATCGCACGGCCCAGAATCTCTCCGACTTCCAGGGTGTCCATTTCGCTATTGGATATTGAGTCGGTCGAGGCCAAACATGCTGAAATCGAGTTTCGACTCTCCAACCGTGGCGAGGTCTGCGAGAATTTCTCCGATCGCACTGGCGAACTTGAACCCGTGGCCAGAACAGGGACTGGCTATCACGACGTTCTGATATCCGGGATGCAGGTCGATGAGAAAATCCTCGTCCGGCGTGTTGGTGAACATGCACACCTGAGAGTCCAACAGCTTTCCCGGAACATCGGGCATGTATCGTTCGAGAAAAGACTGAACGGGCGACGCATCGTCCGAGTCGGTTTCGCGACGGAGGTCTTCTGGTGATGTGGTCTCACCGTAGTGCATCCTGGCAACTTTGACGCCAGTTCCCAGGTCCGGGAAGCCGTAGAAATGCACTCCGGGGCCTGTGTCCCATATGAAGATCGGGCACTGTTCGGGGCTGAACAACTCGCGGTTGGCGATGGGTTCGTGCCATAACAGGACCTGGCGTTCGACTTGCAGGGGAACCTCCAAACCCTTGAGCAGTTGAGGCAGCCACGCTCCTGCGGCGAGGATGAGGGATTGAGCGGTGTATGTCCCTGCGTCGGTGGTTACCGTCACACTGTTGGAGTCCGAGCCCCACGAGAGAGCTGGCTGGTCCAGAAATAGCTCTGCGCCGTGGCGCTCGGCCAGTTCCATGTGCGCTTGAACGCATGATTCTGGATATAGAATGCCGGCTCGTGGGTCGGAGATCGCCGACATGTCGTCATCGGGAGTGAAGATTTTGTAGCGACGCCGAATCTCATCTGCTGAGAGTTTTTCGTAGGCGAGGTTGTGAGTTTCGGCGCTGGTTTCTGCGCCTGAAACCACCTCGCTGCCAGCGGAACCAAACATCATCCCGCCTGTCTGGAGATACAGGTCGCGCCCGGATTCCTCCTCCAGCTCAGCCCAGAGTTCATAGGCTCGTTGGACGATTTTGACGTAGGCGACGCCCTCAGCGTAAGCCTCTCGGATAATCCGTGTCTCGCCGTGGGAGGAGCCTTGATCGTGGGGAGGGGAGTGTCGGTCGAATCCGACCACACGCAACCCGCGACGCGCCAGATGATACGCGGCTGCGCCGCCCATTGCTCCGAGACCGACTATGGCGACATCGTAAGTCTTGGAGTTCATAATTGCCTATTCAATGGAACCAAAATCCTGCCCCATAGCCAGCGCTACGTACCTGTCAGCGTCCTCCTCCAGGAGCAGGCGTTGTTCCACCATTTTCTGGGCTGACAAAGCAATCAGGCGCACGTATCGCGCCTTGGAGCCGTAGCGCTGCTCAATGGACAGACGCGGGTCGCCGGTCTCGTCTCGGTCAGCTTTGGTAATCGGCAGCGGATGATGCCCACCGATTGTGCCTGCGATCGCCTGCCCTGCGGAACCGGTTGGACGATAGTTCCAACCCGTGTAAGTCGCCAATGGGACCTGGACATGGGGCGTGCGAATTCCCGGGATTTCGTTGCCGTCAGAATCAACCTGGGGTATCAGCACAGCGTACTCCCGGGAACGGTCCACCACGGGTGGCTCGTTGGCGACGATGCCTGAGTCGAAATCGGGACCGTGGTCTTGAACGAACAACCTGTTCGCATTTTCCGGGTGTTCAACTTTGGGAATCTTCGGAAACACTCTGCTTGCGACATCGGCAGGCACGCCTGTCTCATCGGAACGCCGAGGGGCCATGCTTTCGGGCGGCGGGGTGGCGTCAGTGGCCCAGGCGTCGAGGGAGTCTAACATCGCCCGCAGCAGGGGAGTGGTGTTGAGGGGATTGGAGGGGTGGCGGGCGTTTTCAGCGTTCGGGTTGCCTCCCAGCGGGTCGGCGTTGTGCTGAGAGCCTGAAAAGTGGAACACTCTGGTTTTGGGATGGTCGGGAATGTCATTGCCCATCGAATCGGTGTGGACCAGGGACCCGCGTCGAGTCCAGTATTCTGACGAGGTCTGGGTGTGAATGACCAGAGGGTCGGAATCTGGCCTTTTGAGGATTCCGTCAGTGTTGCCTGTCAGTGGGTCGGTTATGACCGGATACGCGAAGGGGAACGAGTCCGAAGGGTACAGGTGGTCATCGTGAGGTCGGGGGTAGCGACCCGGCTGCGCGAACCGGTAGTTCAAGACTACTCGACCGCCGCCGGAGACGTGCGGCGAGATCGCGTCGAAAACCGTCCGGCCCTGGCTGTCCTCGTTGTATCCTTGGTAAACGAACTCCCGGAGGAACCTACCGCTTTGGGAGCGTCCCCAGCCGTAGGCTTTGTCCATCCGGGCGCCATTTTGTCTCAGAGGGTTGGGAGTCCCGTCGATGTCCGCGTCTTCGTGCAATAGAAATGAGATTAGATCGCGCACGCCCGTCAGACCCAGCCCCTGAACCTTTGGGTTCTTGGCTGTGTACACAAGCTCGTAGATCCAGCCCGGTTTGAATCCCCCTGGCAGATGGCAATGGGTTGTTGACGGTATCGGGCGTCCATTCTGGAGCCTCGCGAACTCCCACGCGTTGTCGGCGATGGGTTGCCGTTGGTCGCTCTCGTATTCCCTCACCGTGAATGTGGCGTCGCGGGTGTCGGTGGATATCGCTTCGTGGCTGGAGGTGAAACCATTGGCGCTCAGGGGCATGCTCAGGACGCCGTATTCGTCCACAATGAATTCAGATCGAGTGATGCCAGTTATCTCCTCTCCATCAAACTTGGCGGTGGGAAGCCTCATCGTCATGCGGCCATCACCGGGTAGGATGTCACCCTGCCAACCTGACCAGACGAGGCTGTAACCCCGACGCATCAAGAACCCGTTTCCGGCGTGTTCGCTGGTCGAGGGCATGTTGGAATGCACAGCGTCGTTGAAGAATTGAAGCATCCTGAACGCACCGCGGTTGTTAACGTCGTACAGCAGTCGGCGGTTGCCGCGTTCTAGATCGGCAGGCCGGAGGATGTAGAAATCGGTGGCGAACTCCACCAGTCCCTGGCCGTTTCTGGGGGCGTGTTGCAGGTCAACGACCATCGAGAACGCGTCGGTGTCCGGGTCAACAGCGAATTGGACCTCTCCTGAGATTCGCTCGTATGGGCCGATGTCGCCAAATTGTTTGCCTTCTGCGAACTCTTCACGGTCGTGAATTTTGAATCTGATTTCAGTATCCATCTGCGTCCTTTTGCTCATCCAGAAGGTCTTGCGGTGTGATCGATTATTGCGACTATTGAGAATTGAGGAACGCGCGCGCTCCGTCCAAAAACAGGTTCGCGGCTCTGGCGCTGGCCATCACGTCCTCGGCCATCTTGCGGCCTGCGGCATGAACAGAGTCGCGGACCTGGGCCTCGAATTCTTTTACCTGAGGATGATTCGGTTGCCCAGGGAGGCCCATCGACTGAGCAATGTCCTGAGCGCCGGAGGTGAACAGGTCGATGCCTTCCACAGACAGAATGTCGTCCAGATGGTCCAGCACCTGAACGTCTTCAAGTTGGGCGATGACCAGAATGTTATCGTTGGTGTGTTCCATGTATTCGGGGCCAGATTCGAAATCACCGAAATACGCGCCACGGCCCGACCCGAAACTTCGTTTGCCTCTTGGAGTGTACCGACAGGCATCTGCCAGTTTGCGGGCGCGATCGCCGTCGATGATATGTGGGCCTGTCACGCCCATAATGCCCCTGTCGAGGAACCGCAAGATCGTGGGGTGTTCGATGTCAGGCACTCGCGCCATCGGAGTCAGTCCTGCCATGTCAGCGATGCGACACAGGTCGTCCAGCAAGTCCACCGTGAATGGCCCGTGTTCACTGTCGAAGGTGACGAAATCAAAGCCAGCCCTGCCCGAAAGCTCGATAAGAGTGGTGGACGGAAACGACAAATTTGACCCGTACGCCATTTCGTTTGCCTTCATTTTGGTGATTACGTTGTTGACGCGCATGGGCATCCCCTTTTGTGTGGAATAATCTGGACCTGGCAATTGTAGGTTAACTCGCAGATATGCTCAACTGAGTCACTTGACACTGGGCAATGGCGCGTGACAAAAATCACAAGGTCTCGATTGGTCAAAATTGCGCCGCTGCGCCCTTGACACCCTAGGGGCGCGATGTGATAATTCCAGCGGCCCGAAACGAGGCACTTGAATCACCGTTCACGGTAAGGTGAAGAGCAACCAACAAATGGATCAGATATTTCTCGACCCCGGGTTCATAAGCGCCGCTAGCTGGAAAGAACTCGGCGACCTTCAGCAGAGTCTCGGTTTTTCAGTGTTGTTTGTGGTGTTGTTTGCATCCAACATGCTGATCGGCCACAACATGATTCCTTCGTTCATAGCGTCCCGCCACATTAGCGAAACTTGGGGACGCGTGAGGCCAGTATTGTACGCCTTCGCGATCGTGTGTTTCGCTCTGGCGATGTTTTTCATCCAACGCGCGACAGACCACGCCGGGGTCCTCAGGAATTTCTGGCCGGACTACTGGATGTAGGGCGGCAGGCCGATAACGACATCAACCCGAAGATCAGGATGATTGAAATTTGATACCAGGGGATTTTCAATACAAAAAACCGTCCGGCAAGCAGACGCTGTTGATGGCAGTCATGGGTGTCGGAGGGCTTGTCGGCTTTGTTGTCACCGTTCTGGTTTTGACGTTTGTCGTCTCGGCATGGGTCGGACAGCCCGTGATATTCGGAAATGATGACGGCCCGGTCCAACCAATAGCTTATCCTCATACGATTCACGCTGGGACAGGAACAGGTCAGCTCGGGTTGGACTGCACCTTCTGCCACAGAAATGTCACAGTAGGCGCGGCGGCCACGATCCCGGCTGTGGGGTTGTGCCTGACCTGTCACAAAACCGTGGGCGGGACCACTGAAACAGCCAAGGCGGAGATCAATAAACTTCGCGCAGCCGACGAAGCGGGCGAAGCCATTGACTGGGTACGGGTGCATCGGGTCCCAGACCATGTGCATTTCGTCCACGAAGCGCACATCAAGTTTTTCACAGAGAAAGACGGCATTTTGCCGTCCGCCGTTTGTTCGACATGTCACGGAAACGTGGCGGGCATGACTCAGGTGGCGCAAGTTAGGTCGCTCAAGATGAGCGATTGTGTTGATTGCCACCGGGATAACGGCGCGCCAACTGACTGCACTACCTGCCACTATTAGAGGCTCAAGCAAAACTATGGCCCTTACACGAAGACAATTTCTGACTCTGACCGGCGGCGCCACGGCGGCTCCGATAATATTCCTCGCTTGCGGCGTGCCGGAGCAGGAGTTGCTGGTCGAATCGCCCCTTGAGATGCCCGAAGACCTGGTGTCCGGGTTGGACAACTGGTACGCGACGCTCTGCCGACAATGCGGCACCAGCGAAGGCGTCGTGATTCGAGTCATGGAGGGACGCGCCAAAAAGGTTGAGGGCAACGTAGATTATCCCATCAACATGGGCAAGCACAGCGCCCGATGCGAAGGCGGGTTGCAGGCCCTGTACCATCCAGACAGAATTAAAGGCCCGTTGCTTCGCTCTGGCGAGCGGGGAAGAGGCCAGTACCAGGAAATCAGTTGGGCCGACGCTCTTGGACGACTGAACGAGCAGTTGAGCCAGTTGCAATCCGACAATAATGAAAACTCAATGGTAATGGTCACGAACCCGATCAGCGGGCATCTTGGCATGATCGCCGAGACCTTTACAAACAAGTTCGGCGGCAGGCACATGCCATATGAGCCGGTTGAACGGACAAACCTCAAAGCCGCCATCAAACAGGTATTTGGCCAGGATAGACTTCCTGACTTCGATTTAGAAAACGCAAACTACGTGCTTTCCTTCGGGGCAGACTTCCTGAATACTTGGGTCTCGCCGACGCGCTACGCTCGCGGATACGGCGAGTTCCGGCAAGGCGACCGTAGCCGCGGAACGTTGACACATGTGGATTCTCGATTCTCCATGACCGGCGCAAACGCAGACTCGTGGTTGCACGTTAAACCTGGGATGGAAGGCATTCTCGCTCTAAGCATCGCCCACGTAATCATCAAAGACGGACTGGCCGAACCGGGCGCCGCAGCCGCGCTGACCGGTGGCTCCGACCTTGCAGAGTTCGCCCCGGCAGCGGTAGCGGAGAAAACCGGGATTTCAGCCGAGAAAATAGAACAGGTTGCCCACGATTTCGCGGGCCACAAACCTGCCATCGCGCTGGGCGGAGGCTCAGCCGGAGCGCACACAAACGGACTGTTCAACCTCTCGGCCATATACTCACTGAATTATCTTGTCGGAAGCGTGGGGCAACCCGGCGGCGTGGTGTTTAACCCTGCTCCGCCCCTTAGCGAGATTGCCAACGCTCCCGCCTCCAGCAGTTACCAAGATTGGGCCGGTCTTGTCTCGGACATGCGAGCTGGCAACATCGAGCTCATGATGGTGCGCGGAGCAGACCCAATGCACGGTCTTCCGGGAACGCTGGGTTTCAGAGACGCCTCATTCGACGTTCCGGT
>JASLRP010000566.1 GCA_030743915.1 SAR202 cluster bacterium
TCGGCGCCGCCGGGTTTTGCTCCGTCGGGCAGCAACCCGTACCTCTCGGGGGCGTGCCGCAGTAACTGCGCCAGCGGAATACCGCCGACGATTATGATGATTCCAGAAACGAAGGCGACTGAACGCCATCCGTAGGTCTCCATGAGCCAGGCCAGAATCGGCACCAGAAGACCGCCCAGGCTCATGCCTGCCATCGACATGCCCACCGCCAGAGAGCGTTTCTTGACGAACCAGTTGGCGACGGTGGAAATTACCGCCATAAACCCGCCCAGGCTGGAACCCAGGGCGATGGTGACGAAGGCGAGATAAAACATCCAGATCGAGTTGACCTGGCTGAACATCATCAGGCCGATTCCAGCGACGACCACGCCTATCCTCACCATTGTGCGCGGCCCAAACTTGACGATCAACCAGCCCTGGAGAGGCCCCAGAATTCCGGTTTCCATCTGCTGGAGGGAGAAGGCCCCCGACAGCACCGTCCGGCTCCAGCCGAAATCCGCCTGAAGATAGACGAAATACGCGCCGAAGCTGTGCATGAACAGACCGCCGTTGAGCATCTGGATCATGAACCCCGCGAGGACGATCCACCAGCCGTAGAATATGCCGCGCCCTCGATTCTTGAGGAGGTCGGTCACCGGCATCTGAGGCGGTCCTTCGGTCTACTCAAAGGTATTTGGTCCAGCAGTTGGTATCAAATCTCTTCGTAAAACCGATTGCCCCGTAGAAATCCTGATCTGAGCCCACAAAAGCCACCGTGGCTCCCAACTCGCCACAGCGGCGGATCCCTTCCCACACGGCTGCTCTTCCCAGTCCCATCCGACGGAAATCGGGATCGGTGGCTACTGGTTCCACATACGCGATCTTGTTCCTTGACTCAAACCACATGCCACAAAAAGAGACAAAATCCCCGTTCGGGGCTTCGACAACAATCGTCAAGTCTTTCCTGAAATTGGGGCCTGACTGCATCTTCCTGCGGCCTTTTATCCCGTCCATCCCGTCTTGTGGAGGCTCGCCAGGATGATTGAATCCGCGCCACAGGACTCGATGAATCTTGACAAGATTATTGTCGTCGGCAGCGCTTTTGACACGAAACCCGTCAGGAAGTTGTATCGGGGGAAAGGGTTGGGGAATTATGAATTGCGAGATGGGGCGAGGGTATCGTTCATCCAGTGTGTAGCCACGCGACCTGGCCAGAGATTCAAATTCCCCGTCGAAGTCATTTATGTACGCGCGCACATATCTTTGCCCAGTTTCTGTTTCTCCGTAAAAATTGCGTTCAGCGTATTCAAGCAAGACCGGTTTGAGGTGGGTGTAACCGGGATGAAATTGGAAGAACGCTTCGCCCAATTCGCTTTCATAGTGCGCCACGGCCACAATCTCGCCAGCGTCTTCCCATATGCCGATCTTGTCGAGTGACGACTCATCCAGCGAAGGGTGAGTGTGCATATACTCCCTTTGCAGGTTGCAGCCAGTTGCCGTCTTCATATCCGGGTTGAAAGTTCGCGTACAGAAAATCGCTGACCAACCCAAAGTCGTCGGGGCTTTGGTACTGTCGAAAGGCAACGGGCAATGATGGTCTTCTTTCCGATTCGATGAACACGAATCACGTTGCATGGATTAACCCGGATGACACCCAAAACCTGACCAGACCGTATTGTGGACAACACATTCAGCCCTTGCACGGACACTCTAATTCGAGTCCAAGCTTCGCCTGTGAAATCAAGGAGAATCTTGTTGTGACAACACGAACCGACCGCTGCCCTTCATGTCCCTCAGCAGGCGTCGATTGGCGCGGTTTCAAGATTGAGGCATGGTCGCAGACAAGCATTACAGGGCCGTTACAAACCAGGAGTTTCTTGCTCGGCAGAAAGCCCAATGTATTTGACAGCAAACGGGACTGCACATGCAATATCTTCTGCATCGGATTCGGGCGCATTCCAGGGCGCCGAGCCAGACTCGCGCCCTCAGGTCACTAGGCGTACAATAGCGAAAGTTACGACATACCATCGTCAGCAAATTCTGACGCCTGTTTGTCTGGTATTTTTGTTTATTTGCAATTAAAACCCTCATCATCCTGCTCTGTGGAGGACAACATGGGCGACAAGGTTCGAGCGCTGCACTACCTGAATCAGTTTTTCGCGGGCATTGGCGGCGAGGAGAAGGCGAACATACCAGTTCAGGTGATCGAGGGGGTGACTGGACCGGGTCGCGCGCTCCAACAAAAACTCGGAGAGGCGGGAACGATCGTCGCAACCGTCGTGGGCGGAGACAACTACGTCAACGAGGAGAGGGACGACGCCCTGACTGCCATCAAGCAGGCGATCCAAACGTACAATCCCGATGTCATAATTGCAGGCCCAGCATTCAACGCAGGCAGGTACGGGCTGGCGTGCGGCGAGGTATGCAGGCTGGCGGCGGAACACGACATACCCTCCGTGACAGCCATGTATCACGAAAATCCTGGCGTGCTGGAGCATGTGAAGGTCGCTTACATCGTCCCCACCAGCGAGTCTGCCACCGACATGATGGACGCTCTGGACTCGCTGGCAAGCCTGGCTCTGAGAATGGGACGCGGAGAGAATCTTGGCCCGGCTGAGGCTGAAGGCTACATGCACCGTGGCATTCGCAGGGACGGGCTGCGCGATCAGACGGCATCCGTCCGCGCAGTGGACATGCTCACGGCCCGTCTCAATGACGACCCGTTCATCACCGAGCTGCCCATCGAGATGCCGGAGACCGTCGAGCCTGCGCCTCCGGTGACTGACCTGCAAGGAGCCACGGTTGCCCTGGTGACCACCGGCGGCCTGGTGCCAAAAGGCAACCCCGACCGTCTGGTGCGCGGCGGGGCCTCGGAGTTCTTCCGCTACTCAATCGAAGGTCTCACCACACTGAGTTCTGACGATTGGGAGAGCGTTCACCGGGGTTTCTACACCAACATCGTCAACCAGAACCCCGACTACATCCTGCCCTTGAATGTCATGCGAGAGATGGAGGAAGCGGGCGAGTTCCGCGACCTGTATCCGTGGTTCTTTTCCACCAGCGGCGTTGGCACGGCGGTGGCCGAATCCAAACGCATGGGCGAGGAGATGGCGCAGGAGATGAAAGAAGCTGGCGTTCGCGCCTGCGTTCTCGTCGCCACTTGAGGAACCTGTAATCGTTGCGGCGCAACGATAGCCAAGGAGATCGAGCGGGCAGGCATTCCTGTGGCCCTGATATCGGCTCTGTACAGTCTGGCGCTGACCACGGGAGCGCAGAGAGTTGTCCGAGGCTCTCGAATTGAGCATGTTTGCGGCAACCCTGCTCTGGGGCCTGAGAAGGACGCCGAATACTCTCGACAGATCGTTGGGACAGCGCTGAAAGTTCTTGGAGTCTCAGTGACAGGCCCCACGCTGTTCGATCCTGCTGACTCACTGGTGATGGAGGAAGCTCATGCGTCTTGAGATAGGAACATTCCCTGTGAACGATGTAACCTTCGGCTCCCACTCTCGCTGGCAGGACAACAACCTTGAGATCAACCGAGAGGAACTGCTGGAGGACATCCTTAGCGATCCTCGAATCACCAGCGCCGAGTTAGAACTGGTCAGACCCGGAGATTCGGTGCGCGTCACTTCGGTGCGCGATGTCATCGAGCCTCGCGTAAAGGTCGAGGGGCCTGGGTCTGTTTATCCGGGCGTCTGTGGCCGTCCTGTGCTGACTGTGGGAACGGGCAGGACGCACCGCTTATCCGGTGTTGCCGTTGTCGAGGTTGCCGAGGTTGATATGTACGACGGCAACGACGGATGGCTCGATGATTTCATCGACATGAGCGCAGAGCCTCTAACTCCTCTGTCCTCCAACATCAACCTCTGTGTAGTTGTCAAACTGGACGAAAATTTAGACCTCGAAGACCAGAACGACGCTGCCCACGCGGCTGCTCTCGTCGTGTCCGACAGGTTGGCGGCGACCGTAGTCAATCTTGAACCTCCCGAAATCGAGACCTTCGAGCTAACCGAGACTGACCCGGCGCTGCCCAAGGTGGTGTATATTTCGTGCCATCGGTCTCCGCAGCACTACTCCGACTCGCTCAATGCTTTCTGGACATCAATATACGGACTGACCCGACTCACGCCGCCCTGGCTTCTCCATCCCAATGAACTGCTGGATGGCGCAATCAGCGTGCGCACCTCGTGGGAGTTTGTGAACAACCCGACTGTCCTGGAGATGTATCGTCGGCATGGAATCGACCACAACTTCGTCGGATGTATCGCCATACGGACCCGGTGGAGTTCTCAACCGGAAAAGGACATCACATCCCTTCAAGCCGCCAAGACAGCCGCGCTGTTGGGCGCCACTGGCGCCATCATCGCCTACGACGCCGGCGGAAACGATTTCATGGAGGTGATCCGCACCGTCCAGGCGTGCGAACAGGAGGGCATCAAGACGGTCTTCATGACCGGAGAGGAAGACCCCAGCACCGGCGGGCCGCCGCTTCTGGAGCCGCTGCCGGAGGCCAGGGCCATCGTCAGCACGGGGACGGGCCTGAGAGGAAACGTCAGCGAGCCTCTGCCGGCGGTTGAGCGTGTCATCGGTCAGAGCGAGATCATAGCGGACCCCAGCCAGCGCCAGCAGATAGTCGCTTCTGGCGGGCCAATACCCGGCCTTCGGTGGCAGGACCATTACGGTTTCACGCGCATGAGCGGTTACGAATTCTAAAATCAACAGACCTTACAACTATGCTCTGTGGAGGACATTATGAGCGAAAAAGTTCGCGTAGTGCATTATCTGAATCAATTCTTTGGAGGCATTGGAGCCGAAGAAGAGGCGCACATTCCGGTCCAGGTTCAGGAAGGCACTGTCGGGCCGGGGCGTCTGCTCCAACAGGTATTGGGAGATAGCAGCACAGTGGTTGCCACTATCGTTGGAGGCGACGATTACGTTGCCGAGAATGAGGACGAAGCAGGTTTGGCTATCGATGCTGCGCTGTCCGAGCATCAACCAGACCTGATTATCGCGGGGCCTGCCTTCGACTCTGGTCGGTACGGCATGGGCTGCGCGCTGGTCTGTCGGGTTGCCGGGGCCAGAAATATACCGGCGGTGACGGGGATGGACCCGGAAAACGCCGCCGTGATTACCCACCGTCGTGACATGATCGCCATCCCCACAGGCTCCAGCCCCTCGGAGATGCGGTCAATCATCGAGAAGATGGCGGCGCTGGGCCTCAAACTCGCCGGGGGCGAGGAGCCTGGCCCTGTGTCCGAAGACGGCTACATCCCGCGCGGAATCCGACGGCTGGTGTTCAAAGAGGAACGAGGCTACGTGCGGGCTATCGAGATGCTCAAGGCGCGAGTGGCAGGCGAACCGTTCGAGTCCGAAATTCAGGTGCAAAAGTATGACGACGCTCCTCCAGCAGAGCCACTGGATGACCTGTCCGGTGCCACAATCGCCATCGTCGTCAGCACAGGAGTTGTGCCCAGGGGCAACCCCGACAGCGTTCCCGGAGCCAGGGCGTTGGAGGCCGGACGCTACTCCATTGAGGGCATTGACGACCTGAGCGTCGAAGAGTGGGAGTCGGTCCACGGCGGCTTCAACACTCGAATTCTCAACACCCAGAATCCCAACTACGCCTTGCCTCTGCCCAGCCTCAGAAAGCTGGAGTCCGACGGCGTCTTCAAGAATCTGTACCCCTACTTCTTCAGCACCGTGGGTAACCAAACGGCGGTTGGCCCAGCCAGGGAGATCGGCCAGCGCATAGCGGAGGAGTTGAAATCGGCGGGGGTGAGCGGCGCGATTCAGGTGTCTGGTTGAGGAAGCTGCCATCGTTGCGGCGCAACGATAACAAAAGAGCTTGAGAAGGCCGGAATCCCCACGGCGATGATCGGCGCGTTACCGGCTATCGGCCTTGCCGCCAACGCCAATCGCGTGGTGCGGGGCACCAAGATACAGCATGTAACCGGAGACCCCAACCTGCCTGACGAAGCCGACAAGGCCCTGAGCCTTCGGATTGTCCAGACGGCGTTGGACGCGCTTCAGACGCCTGTGTCCGGCCCGACGCTGTTCGAGCCTTCGGAATCAGCTTCGAGGGAGGCAGTCCATGCGTCTTGAGCTAGCCAATTTCCAAACAGACGAAGCGCGAATCAGCGACACGACCCGCTGGAGCAACGGAGTCCTTGAAATCAACGCGGACGAAATCCTGGAGCCGATTCGCCAGAATCTCCTGGTGGACAGTGTGGAGATCGAGATCGCCCTGCCCGGCCAGTCGACGCGAATTGTCACTGTTCGTGACGTCATCGAGCCACGGGTCAAGCAGTCAGGCGACGGT
>JASLRP010000567.1 GCA_030743915.1 SAR202 cluster bacterium
AGGGGTCCGAGGGCACAACGCACTTGAGGCCGGGGAAGTGGGTGAACACTGAGTACAGTGTCTCGGAGTGCTGGGCAGCGGAGCCGGTTCCTGCGCCGATGCCGGTCATGATCGTTAGAGGAATATCGACCTTGCCGCCGAACATGTAGTGAATCTTGGCTGCGTTGTTGGTTATCTGGTCCGCGCAGACGCCGTAAAAGCTGACGTACATCAGGTCCACCACAGGCCGCAGTCCCGAAGCCGCCGCGCCCACTCCGGCTCCGATGAATCCCGCTTCGGAGATGGGCGTGTCGCGGATGCGCTGGCGCCCGAAGTCTCCGACCAGCCCTTTGGTGAGCCTCATGGGGCCGCCCCAGGCGTCCTGATGATCGGCTCGGTCACCGCCTCCGGCGATGTCCTCGCCCATGATGATGACCGTATCGTCGCGCTCCATCTCGTGCCTGAGCGCCTCGTTGACCGCCTGGATGTAGGATAGCTGTCTAACAGCCTCGGCCTGTGTCATTTGTTTCCTCCCAGGATATCCGTATTGAGTGGGTGACAGCGGTTTGAACGTCGCTGTCCGAGAATGTCGAGTTCCAATCCCGCTTTTGCGCGGGTGTTTTGGTGAGTTTATGGATAATTGTTGTACACGTCGGTCAGAAGGTCTTCAGGCTCGGGGAAGGGGCTTGCGTCGGCGAAGCGGACGGACTCAGCCACAGCCGCCAGAGCTTCCTCGTCCAGCTTTTGAAGATCTTCCTCGCCTGCGAATCCGTGTTCGATGAGGTGGGCGCCCAACTGTATGATGCAGTCGCGGTCCATGTAGTATTTCTGTTCCTCCTCGGAACGGTAAGCCAGCGGGTTGTCGGCGGCGAAGTGCCCCCCATATCGGTAGGTCTGGGCCTCGATGAGGGTTGGACCTTCGCCCCTGCGAGCGCGGCCCACTGCCTCGCCCGCAACCTCGAACACTTCCAGCGCCGACTGGCCATCGACCGTGACGCCGGGGATGTCGTATCCCGCCGCGCGGTTAGAAACCGAGCCGCCGGCGACGGTGAACTCGAAGGGCGTAGATTCTGCATAACGATTGTTTTCGCACACGAACAGAACAGGCAGTTTCCAGATGCTGGCGAGGTTCATGGACTCATGGAGGACGCCCTGACTGGACGCGCCGTCACCGAAGAACACCACGCTCACCTGGTCTGTCCCGCGCACTTTGGCGCTGAGAGCGACGCCGGTGGCAACGGGTATGTTGGAACCGACAACGCCGTTGGCTCCCAGCATGCCCTTGTTGATGTCGGCGATGTGCATCGTTCCACCCTTGCCGTTGTTTGTGCCGGTGGACTTGCCAAATAGCTCGGCCATCATCTCGTTGAGATCGACCCCTTTGGCGATGCAGTGGTGGTGGGATCGGTGGTTGCCCAGGACGAAGTCGTCGTCCCGAAGGTGAGCGGAAATGCCCGTGGGAACCGCCTCCTGCCCAACGGAGGAGTGTATGCTCCGCAGCTTGCCCGCGTCGGTTTCCCGGCGCGCCTGCTCCTCGAACCTTCGAATGGTGGACATCATGCTATACATCCACAGCATGTTTTCTTTGTTCATCGTCATTGCTGCCCTCCGGGGATCTTGTATTTTGTATCTGACAGGTGTTGAATTTGAGAGTCACCTATTTCAAGCTGCCGAGACGTGGTCGGGGTTGGTGCGAGTGTAGCAAGGTGGGCATTCATCGTCAACGGGTGTTTCTGCCATGTCAGTAAGGCAGGACTGTGTCTGGATTGTCCTGAAGGAAGTGGGCCTGACGAACTCCGAAATTCTCCTGAATCTGAACCGTCAGCCCGCCGTCCACCACCAGCGCGTGCCCTGTGATGAACGAGGCCGCGTCAGAGCAGAGAAATCCCACCGCGTTGGCGATGTCGTCTGGTTTGCCCACCTTGCGAAGGGGGTACTGGTCCTTGAAGAATTCCAGTCCCGACGGGTTTGCGTCCCACTGGGATTGCATCCGCTCGGTGACGATGTGGCCGGGGCAGATGGCGTTGACTCGAATGCCCATCGGGCCGAACTCGGTGGCCATCTGTCGAGTGGCGCCGATAACGGCAGACTTTCCAGCCTCGTAAATCAGGCTTCCCGGCGCGGTCAGCATTCCATGCACGGATGATATGTTGACGATGCTTCCCGTGCCCTGCTTTGCCATGTGGGGCACGGCGTATTTGGCCCCCAGAAAGATGGCCTTCACCAGGAGGGCCATACCGGAGTCCCACTGCTCTTCGGTGGTGTCCAGAACCATCTGATTGCCCTCGGCGCCTGGGCTGAAAGCATTGCTGACCAGTATGTCGAGCCTGCCCCATTCCTCAATCGCGCGGTCGATCATGCTCTGAATGCCCGACGCCGTGCTGACGTCGGCTTGCACAGCCAGCGCGGTTCCCCCAGATTCGCGGATTGTGCGAGCGTTTGTCTCGGCAGAATCGATCGCGATGTCCGCAATCAGGACCTTTGCCCCTGACGCGGCGAGGTTTCTGGATGTGGCCCCGCCGATTCCCATAGCCCCGCCAGTCACGATCGCTACCTGATTTTCTAATGAACTCATAGTTTATACTCCTGAGATTTTGTCCAACTCTGTAAGTGTTAACCTCTAATAGAAATGAGACCAGCTACGGCCACGACGCAAGGGCAATCCAGGGCGGGGCGCCTGCCTTCAAACTTTGCCCGTCAAAGCCTTGCCCTCGTAGAACTGACTTGAGCCATCCCTGTATGCTTCTAAGGATCACGGGGGAGTTGGTAAGGAATCGGGTTTGCCAGACGACGAAAACGTGAGGCCCAGTGTCCTCATAATTGAGGACGATCCTTCCATAAGCGAGATCGTGAGCCGAGTGCTGGATAAAGAAGGCTTCACGACTCACGCAGCCTTTGACGGCGCTCAGGGCCTCGACGCATATTATCTCACTCAACCGGACATCATCATACTGGACGTCAAGATGCCAGTCATGGATGGCTGGGAAACCCTGTCGAGACTCCGTCGGGTCTCCGAGACTCCGGTGATCATGCTGACGGTGTACAGCGCCAAACAGGACATCATCAAGGGCCTGGAGCTTGGCGCAGACGACTACCTGGTCAAACCCTTCGGCATCAAGGAGCTGATCGCCCGCGTGACGACCGTGTTGCGTCGCACGTCGATGGTCCTTTAGCTTTCAGCCACGCCATGCTGAGCGGCGGCGAAGCATCTGTTTGAGCGCGATCCAACCGTTGCCTTTCTAACACCAGACCCTTCGAGTGCCCTCTCAGGGTGGCGAAGCATCTGGTTGAGTGCAGACCGACGCCTGTCTATCCGCGACGAGATTCTTCGTTGCGACTCAGAATGGCGATATTGGCGCTAGTCAACGGGCGACAATTATCTTTCACCAGAACTTCCACCATTTCCGAACGGCCACGCTCTCCAAAGGCCTAGCGACCTCGAAGGTCTGATCCTCCAGGATGGCTTTGGGAGTGTCAACGACCATTGCCAGCGCCGCTTCCTCCCCTACGAACGCCGATGCCGCTTCAATGCCGATGCCCAGTTTGGGCGAGCGGGAGCCTCTGGCGAAGTGGGTGTCTGAAGCCAGGACGTGGACCAGGTTCCGCTGAAGCATGTTGTTGGTGATGGCCTGGACTCGCTTCCCAAAATACCCGATGACACTTCCGGCAGTTACTTGACTCAACATCCCGCGCTCTACGAAGCTCGCCAGTAAATCCACATCATTCTGGAATGCTTCGATGCGCTCGGGGTGGGCCAGCACCGGCGTGATGCCCTGAAGCTGAACCTTGAACAGAACGTCCTCAATGTAGTTGGGTTTGCCGAAGAATGGCATCTCGATCAACATGTATCGACCGCCGTTCATCGGCAGGGCGCGGCCCGCTTCGATCTCGCCGGGCAGGTCCACGTCCAGGTGGTTCTCCATGCCCAGGACTAGCTTGAGGTCGTTTCCCTGGTCTGTAATCCGCCCGTTCATGTCCTCGATAAGCTCGCGGATGTGGCCCACCGAGGACTCCTCGGTCACATCCTTGCGGTGGGGCGTTGCGAGAATGATCTTGGTGCCTGTGTCTGAGGCGACCTGGGCCATCTCCACGGTGTCTTCGGGAGTCTTCGCGCCGTCATCGACGCCGGGCAGTATGTGGGCGTGGAGGTCGTACACGGCGCTAGTTGCGTATCTGGATTCTGCGGAATGCTTCGCCGTACGGGAAGTTGGCCCGTTGGCCCACCCGTTGGCCGTTGGATTTAATGAAGTCCCCGACATCACCGTCGTCAGACGACACCTGGGACGCGTGCTTTTTGAGCGACGAGATTTTCCGTTCGATGGTGTCGGTAATGTCGATGAACGTGTCCGGTTCTTCGGTCCCCCACAGCATGATGTCGGCGACTTTGTGAGTCTCCAGCCCTTCTGATTTATGCTCTGGGAAGTGCAGGTGATCGCGGGCGTAGGGGTAGGTCGCGTCGATGGTCACCTGCCCGCATATCCTGTGATCGCGATGCAGGTAGAATCCTCGGCGAAACGGATCGGTAGTAAACACCACTTGTGGTCTGTGTTGGCGGATCGCCCGCACAACTTGCTCTCGGAATTCTTTGTTGTCTTCAAGATCACCATCGCCGTGCCGAAGGTAGATCACCTCTTTGACGCCCATGTCTGTGGCAGCCTCGGCCTGCTCCACTTCGCGAATATCTGCCAGTCGTGGAGATGTCATATCCGGGTCGCCGGTGCCCTTGTCTCCGTTAGTGCAGACGACGTAAACGACCTCGGTGCCCTGGGCTATCCAGCCCGCTATTGTGCCTCCACAGCCTATCTCTGCGTCGTCGGGATGGGGAGTTACCACCATCGCCCTGTCTGGTCTATCCATGTGCGGAATTTGCCCCTCTGTTAGATTTGCATCTATTATCATAGTGGCTGGAGGTTTGCCCCACAAGCCAGAGTTGCAGCCCGAAGGCCAGACTTCGTTGTTAACGCAATTACCCTCTGGTACAATCAGGCAGATTTTCCATCACGATTCGGGGAAGGTGCATGACCGTCAAAATCAGACAGTTTCGATGGGGCGACGCCGAGCAGATCACGGACCTGTTCAAC
>JASLRP010000568.1 GCA_030743915.1 SAR202 cluster bacterium
AAAAGCAGCCGCAATGCTGGGTAGTCGCGACCGGGCGAACTTCTTCCTCCTTCGAGGTTTCTCCAGGGAACCGGTAGACTGGCCGGATTTTGGCAAAAGTTATTGTCTTGATCCTGGCGCCATCGCAGCGTATCCGATGTATCGAGGCTTGGCAAAAATCACTGGAATGAAGATCTTGGAAGCAGGGGACAGCTTCGACACCGAATTGCAGGCCCTGGAAAGCAACTACGCCAACCACGACTACTTCTTTCTTCACTATAAACCCGCTGACGCCGCCGGAGAGGATGCTGACTTTGAGAAGAAAGTGAGACGGTTGGAGGAACTGGACGCTCAAATCCCCAGAATCCTTGATCTGGCGCCTGACGTGCTGGTTGTCGCTGGGGACCACTCAACGCCATCAACGATGGGCGCCCACAGCTGGCACCCGGTGCCATTGTTAATTTACTCTCAGTTTTCAAGGGGATTAGGAGTGGACCGATTTACCGAACGGTCGTGTTCTCTTGGTTCGTTGGGGCATCGGCAAGCGACGGATGTTATGATATTAGCATTGGCTCACGCCGAGAAGCTCAAAAAATTCGGAGCCTGACGCAATTATAATATCATAAGAATATGAAGATATTGCAATGTCGATGATTGTTGGCAACTGGAAAATGAATACGACCGTTGAGTCCGCCGTTGAGCTGGCATCAGCCGTGAAACGCGGGGTTTCAGAAGATATCGCCTCTGATGTGGTCATCTGTCCTCCTTATGTGTCGCTAGTTTCGGTGTCTGAGGCGGTCCGAGGCTCGAGAATCGCCGTAGGGGCGCAAAACATGCACTCCGAGACCAACGGGGCGTTCACAGGGGAAATTTCGGCAGAGATGCTTGCTCAAATCTGTCGGTTTGTCATCCTCGGACATTCGGAACGTCGGACCTATTTGTCTGAATCTGACGAATTTGTCAACGCCAAAGTGTTGGCCGCGAAGGTCGCCGGGATCACGCCGATCTTGTGTGTCGGGGAGAGTCTGGCGGACCGTCAATCGGGGAGAGCGGTCGATGTTGTAACGTCCCAACTTGATGCAAACTTAAACGGCATAGATAGGAACGCCAACATTGCCGTCGCTTACGAACCAGTGTGGGCCATTGGCACTGGAGAGTCCGCAAGCCCAGATGTGGCACAAGAGATGATGGCCCGGCTGAGACTTGCGCTGGCTGATTTACTGGGAGATCGAGCAACTGATATCCCGCTGCTATATGGTGGCAGCGTGAATCTGTCAAACATCGCGTCCTACATGGCTGAGAAAGATATCGACGGCGCGTTGGTAGGGAGCGCAAGCCTGGATGCAGACACGTTCTGCCAGCTAATTGCGCTGACATCCAGCTCAGGGCGTTAAATTGGTTGAATCGTCACCTGGACGATTGGTCGTCATTGTTGGAGCTACCGCCACAGGCAAAAGTCGTTTGGCGATGAGGCTTGCGACCAAATTCTCGGGCGAAATAATCAGCGCCGACAGTCGTCAAGTGTACCGTTTTATGGACATCGGCACCGCCAAACCATCCTCAAACGACCGCAAAGCCATACCGCATCATATCATCGATGTAATTGAGCCTGACTCCGCCTTCGGATTGTCACAGTTCAAGGCTCTGTTCAACAAAGCATACCAAAACGCAAAAACTACCGGATCACTGCCATTCCTGGTCGGTGGCACCGGACAGTACGTGTGGGCCGTGCTGGAAGGATGGCAGGTCCCGCAAGTTCCACCTGATAAGGACTTACGGAGACGTTTGGAAGCAATGGTAGATGAATCAGGGATCGAATCTGTGATCGAAATCCTGATGTCAATTGACCGCGAGGCGTCACGCACTGTGGACCGACTCAATCCCCGACGGGTAATCCGAGCAATCGAGATTGCCAACTACCGGAAGAAGAATCCGGGTCCGCGGAAGATCGAGCCAGGGTACGATAGCCTGATTATTGGGCTGAGGATGGACCGCTCACGCCTGTATGCTCGCATTGACGACCGGGTCGAGGAGATGATGGCCACTGGATGGCTCGATGAAGTTCGGAATCTGTTGGCCCGAGGGTATGACAGCTCGTTGTCTTCTATGAGCGGTGTGGGCTACCGCGAATTGTCCGCCCACCTTCGCGGCGATCTGAGCCTGGAAGAGGCGGTTTCGAAGGCGAAATACCGCACTCACAGATACGCTCGACAGCAGCATGCCTGGTTCAAAGCCGACGATCCACGAATTCATTGGTTAGACGCGGAAGGGGAAATGGACTTGGCTGACGGTATTCTGCAAGAATGGTTGGATCGGATCAGTTGATTCAACCGTCGAAATGTGGACGCGCGCCTTCGTTACCCTGGTCCGATGCAATGACGCACCTGGAGGAACCTTGCCGACGGCGTTGTGGGGAGCATCGGATTTTCAGCATCCCTGTACATTTGGAGAGATTCAATGAGATTCAAGAAAATGCACGGCGCAGGGAACGATTACGTTTACGTAGATGCCAGACATGAGGATCGAGATTGGCCAGCAATGGCGGCTGCCATAAGTGATCGGCATAAAGGCATCGGTTCGGACGGCCTGATCATCCTCCTTCCATCTGATAGGGCAGACGTGCGCATGCAGATGTTTAATGCGGATGGCTCAGAAGGCGAGATGTGTGGCAACGGAATCCGATGTTTTGTCCGTTTTGCTTTAGATACAAAAGCTCTACAATTGACCGATCAAACAGTTCGTGTTGAGACCGGAGCAGGAGTTTTGTCAGTCACACCGCTCTGGGCCGATGGTGTCATGACCCGAGCATCGGTCAGTATGGGGCCTCCGCGCCTGGCGCCTGCTGAAATTCCGTTGGCCCTGGAAGGTCAAGGGCCGATCATCGACCACCTTATGGAGGTCGCCGGCCAAAAGATACCGATAACGGCCGTCTCCATGGGCAATCCCCATGCAGTCGCGTTCATCGAAAGCGACGTTGCTGACTATCCATTGCGGGACATCGGCCCAATGGTCGAGTCTCACGCTCTATTTCCCAACAAAGTAAATTTCGAGATCGTCAATGTTCTATCCAGAGACCGTCTAAAAGTGCGGGTCTGGGA
>JASLRP010000569.1 GCA_030743915.1 SAR202 cluster bacterium
GTCCCATTGCCCGAGCCTCACGGGAAATACGGTTCCGGGACACTTGATCCAACCCATCGGTCTTTATCAGCGCGAAGGCGACATCCCGGTCCAGGAGCTTGTCCTGTGCGAGATAGACCATTTTCTTCCCGCCCTCGCCCAGGAATCTTTTCACCTGGTAGCGGCCGTCGGAGAAGGAGTTTGGCGTCTGGGGTGAATCGTCTAGTTGCGTCGGCTCCGGTTGATGTCCAGATGACCCGCCGGTTGCTCGTTCAGCGGCGTCAAGGTACCCTTGCGCGTCCTGGTTATCAGGGTCGAAGGCCAGGACGGCTTGAGCCCGGGCGTTAACTATTTCCCAGTCCAGAGCGTTGATGGCTTCGTCAGCTTGGTCTAATAGTTGTTCAATGCGTCGCTGAATACGCTCAGTCGTCATGCGTGGCCCCCCCGTCATAGGGCCGAGTGTATCAACGAAGATTAGTTGCGTCAACAACTTGGAAGCCGTGAATCACCGCCAAATCATGCAGGCGAAATCTTATCAACTAGACATATGATGCCGAATCAGGAAACACTGCCAATTCGTGATAATTCGATGATAGGCCTGCATCCTGATTAGCAGTTACTAATGAATGGAGAATGGCGGAGAGAGAGCGATGGACAGTTCTGGGACTGTAAGGTTGTCACGGGTTGGAATGCGCTGGTTATCGTTGAAGTTAACGCCGAATACTTCTTGTAAGAGATGACGGACTCCGTTCATCAACCCCTTGGGGTCGCGTCCCGTGATGACAAGCCTGGACAGCCCACCGTCGATCAGCGTTTCGATGACGAATCCTTCAGGCTCGACGCTTTTGTCAGGATTTCGAATTTTCCGAGAGAATGCCAGATGGCCGATATGTGGATGGTTGGATGGGAGGCCTATCAACACGGAACCGTCAGATTCTGCCCCGAGGTCATCTGACGACCGCAACGGGATTTCGGCGCCTGTCATTTGTTGACAGTAATTTTGAAGTTCCCGGGCGGCCAGCATTTCCATTTCTGAGGCAGAGTCAGATATGGAAATGCTAGCAAGAATCATCTGAGCACTGGGTGGCTTCTAGTCGGCCACTGCCGTCTGTTGGACCACCGAGCTCAGGAACTCGGTTACCGGAGGCAAGACGACGTCGCTGCGCATTGACACCTCACCGTGATCAAGGCCAGGGAACGATGCGTACGTGACTCCAGGGATGACCTTCGAGGCTTCCTCGACTCCCGGGTGAAAGGCGTCGGCCTCGCCGACATATAACATGCAGGGCATCGGGAGTTTGGTAATGGTTTCCTCGATGCCCGGAATGGCCCTGGGGGCGCTTATGGCCGCAATCAGGGCTTCGTAGTCGTTGTCCAGAAGGCGCGCGCGGCGGTCTGGATCCAGCTTCACACCGCTGGATGCTTCCTGATTGGATACGTATGCTTCCATGCCTCCCCTGAGGTTCCGCACTCGGTCCTCGGTTGTGACGTTGCCGGCGCGGTCGTAGGGGTGCATGCCGCCGATTATGAGGGAGAGAACTCTCTCTGGGGCGTAGGCTGCGATGCTGAACCCTATCCGCCCGCCCATCGAGTAACCCAGGAAGTGAGCGGTCTCAACTCCCAGATCGTCCAAAACGGACGTGACGTCGCCGACCCACGACTTCGCGTCATATGCGGCTGATTCGTGAGGCTTGTCGCTGCGTCCGTGGCCTCTGGCGTCGATGAGGATGAGGCGATAGCTCTGCTTGAGCGGCTCGACGTAGCCATTGGCGTACCAATTTCGGATGCTGCTGGTGAACCCGTGCTGGAGGATCAAAGGCGGCCCTTCGCCCTCGACGTGGTAGTGGATTTTCACTCCGTTATTATCGACGTATGGCATGGCTGCCTCCTGCTGTCAGGGTCATATGTTTGAGGGGAGTGTATCGACGCCCTGGCGGTTGGTCAAGAAATCATCGACTCGGTTTGCCGATCAGTGTCTGAACTCGTGGCCGTGTAGTGTCAGGCCAGATTTCCAGACACGCTCCGAGTCCGGCGATAGCTCCATGAACATGTCGATGTGCCCCAGCGTTCGGAATCCAAAGTCGTGGAATAGCGATATGGCGCCGGCGTTGCGAGCCACGGGTCGGATGCTCAACATACTAACGCCCAGCTTTCTCACTTCGTCTTTCACGTGCTCCAGAAGAGCGCGCCCGATGCCATCGCCCCTTGAGTTTGATGTAACGATTACAGGCTCTACCTCCGCCTCGCCTCCTTCCAAAATGAAACCTGTGAGACCAACCACCACGCCGTCGAGTTCTGCAAGCCAGATTCGTTCTGGCCCGACCCTCTTCAGATGTTCGTCAAAGTACAGGCCCGGATTATCGCCGCCGATGGACTGGTCATCGTAAATATCGCGGTGATGCTGGGTTAGCTCTCCCCACAATGCTCTGCAACTTTCAAGGTCGGTCGCGTCGTAGCTCCGAATTTTCAGGTTTGCCATGCCTATCACCTCTCTCGGCGCAACTTGTTACAAAACACGATAGCAGGTAAAGTGCCCGTTATGGCCGTGACCGAAGATCACGGAGACAAAACGGGAGGCACAATCATTGGACGTTTTCAACACGATTAGGACCCGACGCACCGTCAGGGATTTCAAGCCTGACCCTGTCCCGTCGGAGATTGTTCACAAACTATTGCAGACGGCCCGGTGGTCGCCAAGTTCCAGCAACAACCAGCCGTGGCATTTTGTGGCGGTTCAGGACCGCGAGACGATCAAAAAGTTGGGCGAGATCGCCACTCAGGGGCCGTTCATTGCTGACGCGCCGCTGATAATCGTCGTGGTGATGGATGGCGCTTTCCGGCCCACCCTCGACGCCGGGAGAGCAATTCAGCAGATGGAGCTATACGCCTGGTCTGAAGGAATGGGGACCTGCTTCATCGGGTTCCGCGAGGTTGACCAGCAAAGGCAGGTCAAAGAGCTTCTGGACATTCCTCAGGAGATGGAGTTGATCACAACATTGCCCTTTGGATACCGCGCCGAAAAACCCAAAGGCCAGGGAGTCCCCCGCAAACCTCTGTCAGAGATTGCCCACAGCGAGAGGTTCGGCAACGGGTACGACGGCGGCTGACGTCGCTGTGCCATGTTGAGCGGAGCGAAACATCTGGTCGAAGGCGAGATAGCCTTTGTTCTGCTCACGACTAGATTCTTCGCCTCCGCTCAGAATGGCGTTGTCAGTTAGAGCACCTCCCGCACACCCTCGATGATGTTGTTTTTGTCCGGGATGCAGAACTGCTCCATGATCGGAGCGTAGGGGATTGGGACGTGGGGAGCGCACACTCGTTTGACCGGCGATTTCAGAGCGCGGAACGTCGCCGCATCCTCGGTCACCAGCGCGGCGATCTCGGCAGCGGCGCTGCACGTGATGCACGCTTCGTCCACTATAACGACGCGTCCGGTCTTCTGTACTGAGGCGCGGATGGTGTCGGCGTCCATAGGGACCATCGTTCTGGGATCGACAACCTCAGCAGAGACACCCTCGGATTCCAGTTCTTCGGCGGCTTTGAGGGCTTCCAGGACCATCTTGGACACCGCGACGATGGTCACATCCGTGCCCTCGCGTTTAATATCAGCAACACCGATGGGGATGGTGTACTCTTCGTCTGGGATCGGGCTGGTGACGTCCATGCGACCCAGCATCTGGTCCTCGAAGAACACCACAGGGTTGTTGTCTCGAATGGCCGACTTCATCAGGCCCTTGGCGTCGTAGGGTGTTGCGGGCATGACGATCTTCAGGCCCGCCAGGTTCATGAACATGGGGTGGGGACTTTGGGAGTGCTGGGCCGCCGCTGACCTGCCTCCGCCTGTCGATGCCCTGAACACGATGGGGAAGGCGGCTTGGCCTCCGAACATGTAGTGTATCTTGGCCATCTGATTGACTATTTGATCCATCGCTGTGAAGGCGAAAGTCATCATCCCAGGGCTGATTATGGGCCTGAACCCGCTGCCCGCCGCTCCGATGCCAGCCCCAACGTAGGCCTCCTCGGAGATGGGACAGACGCGGACTCGCTCCTCACCAAACTCGTCGATCAGGTCTGCCAGTCCGCCCAACGCGCCTGCCAGGTGGAACACCTTGGCGTCACGGCGCATCTCCTCACGGAAGGCTTCCATCACTGCTGCTTCGTAACCGATCTCTCTCATGATTTCACTTCCAGTCTGGTTTCAGGGGGATGGGTGGATATCTGCAAAGTCGGATTACGGTGCGAACACGTCGGTCAGGGCATCCTCCGGATTTGGCATGGGACTGGCTTTGGCGAAGGCGATGGCCTCCGCAACCGCTGTCGTTACCTCCTGGTTCATCTGCGCCAGTTCGGAGTCAGAGGCCAGACCTTGTTCTTTCAGTCGGTTGGAAAACTTGTCGATGGGATCGTTGGCGGGTCCAAAGTCTTGCTCGTTCTGAGGGCGCGGGTCTGGAGGATCGCCTTCCTGCTCAGCGTGACCACGCCAGCGGTATGTCTTGCACTCGATGAGCGATGGGCCGAGACCTTCTCTGGCGCGCTGGACCGCTTGAGCCATCGCTTCGTTGACCGCCAGCACGTCGGTGCCATCGACGGTAACGCCTGGGACGTTGTAGGACATCGCCCTGACTGATACGTCCTCGACTGACAGAGCGTAGGACGCCGGAACTCCGACCGCCCAGCGATTATTCTCGCAGACGAAGATCACAGGGAGTTTCCAAATCGACGCCAGGTTCAGCGACCCGTGAAAGGCGCCCTCGTTGGACGCTCCATCGCCGAAGAAGGCCACGGCGACCCCGTCGCTGTGTTCAAGCTGGGCCGCCAACCCCGCTCCGGTCGCGATGGGCATTCCTGCGCCCACGATTCCGTTAGCGCCCAACATGCCGACGCTGAAGTCCGCGATGTGCATGGAGCCTCCCTTGCCGTGGCAGTATCCATTACTTCGGGCGAAAAGCTCGGCCATCATGAGATTGATATCCGCGCCCTTGGCAATGGTGTGGCCGTGCCCTCGGTGGGTGCTTACGATCTTGTCGGTCCTCCGAAGGGTGGAGCACACCCCAACCGCCACGGCCTCCTCGCCGATATAGGTATGGACCACTCCGGGGATGTTTCCGGCGTGGAACTCATCGACGGCCCTGGAATCAAACTCCCTGATTGTCACCATCTTTCTATACATATCCAGCAGTCCTTCAGTAGTCAATGCCATGAGGCGCTCCCTTCTGCTCTGATGTCCGTATGCTCGGACAGGGCCAATTGTACTCGCTGGATGCGGTTTCCTCCACAGTCAGATCCCTGAATCTCCAGGTTGCCACCAGAGGGCCGAAACTATACTCTGGAAGTGTCGTGGACTCGAACGGAGCTCCACGAACCGGTGAGGTGACGGGGCCTTGAGTCGATGGCGCAAGGAGTTGCTCTCATGAAGATGTACATTGGCGGTGAGTGGGTCGACAGATCGGAAAATGGAGAGGTCGTAAATCCGTATGACAACTCGGTGATCGACACCGTGCCCAGCGCGAGTATCGAGGACCTGGACTCCGCCATCGCCAGCGCGGTCAGAGGGGCGAAGGCGATGGCGGATATGTCCGCTTACGACAGGTTCCTGATGTTGCGAAAGACTGCGGACATACTCCAAGAACGGACCGAAGAATTCGCTCGCATCCTCAGCATGGAGGAAGGCAAGATCATCGGAGAGGGTCGAGTCGAGGTGGGCCGCGCGGTCCAGACCATCAGCCTCTCCGGCGAGGAGGCCAAGCGACTGTACGGCGAGACTCTGCCCATGGACGCCGCGCCCGGCTGGACTGGACAACTGGGGTTTACCCTCCGCGTCCCGTGCGGCGTCGTGGCGGCAATCAGTCCCTTCAATTTCCCATTGAATCTGGTGGCCCACAAGGTCGGGCCTGCTCTGGCGGCTGGCAACGCGGTGATTATCAAACCTGCGTCAGACACTCCGCTGTCGGCCATCAAACTGACCGAAGCGTTGTTGGAGGCCGGAGCGCCTGCTGAAGCCGTTCAGTGCGTCACCGGTTCGGGCAGTCGCCTGGGCGATCCCCTGGTGTCGGACCCTCGTGTGCGGAAGGTGACGTTCACCGGAAGCCGCGACGTGGGCGAGCGCATCTGTCGCACGGCAGGACTGACGAAGGTGACGATGGAGCTTGGCTCCAACTCCCCCCTTATTGTCATGCCGGACGCCGACATTGATAAAGTTGTCGCTGGGACCATCTCCAGCGGTTTTGCCAACGCCGGGCAGGTGTGCATATCGGCCCAGCGTATCATAGCTAGCCGCGATATCTACGGCGACTATCTGGATGCCCTCACTCAAGGCGTGGAGCGTATCCAAACCGGCGATCAATTAGACGAGAGTGTGACAATGGGCCCGATGGTGCGCGCCGAGGACGCCTCGCGAGTGAACGAATGGATCCAAGAGGCGGTGAGCAGCGGAGCGAGGGCGCTGATCGGCGGTGAGTACTCTGGGGCCATGCACGCCCCGACCGTTTTGGCGGACGTGCAGCCCGATATGCGCGTGTCTCGCGAAGAGCTGTTTGGGCCGGCCGTGGCGGTGACACCGTTCTCAGACATCGACGAAGCCATCGAGATGGCGAACCAGTCCAACTACGGTCTGAGCGCCGGAATCTTCACCCAGAACGTTGACTGGGCCATGCGCTTCGCGCGGGAAGTTGACTCCGGCAACCTGCACATTAACTCTGGTCCGGGATTCCGCGCCGATCTGATGCCCTACGGCGGACTGAAAGAGAGTGGCATGGGCAAGGAAGGCCCCAGGTACGCTATCCAGGAGATGACAGAAACCAAGACTGTGGTGTTCCATCCGTGAGGGGCATCTGGCGCTTCACCTGTGTTACAAAACCGGCGAATGGAGAGTGTCATGACGACGGCGTTACAATCCCAAGCGGATGTGGTGATTATCGGAGGCGGCATCGCCGGTTCTGCCACCGCTTATGAACTGGCCAAGCGCGGCGTTTCGGTTGTCCTTTTTGACAAGGGCGAGATAGCCAACGAGCAGTCCAGCCGCAATTGGGGCTGGGTAAGCCAGATGCGCAATCCCGCCGAGGCCCCGATTCAGCAGTTGGCCCAGAGCATCTGGCCCACGCTGGAGGATGAGCTTGGAGCCGATATCGAGTGGGTGCAGGAAGGCGGCATGTACCTGGCAGATGACCCCGTGGAGTTCGCTCGACTCCAGCGCGCCGCAGAGGTGATGTCCGCGGTAGGCGTTCCCGCTCGAGCGCTGACCCGACCGGAAGCCGAGGCGATGATTCCCGAAATCTCCGGCGAGTGGCACGGAGCGTACTACACGGCAAACAACGGACACGCGGATCCTCTGAAGGCCACGACGGCTTACGCCCGCGCTGCTCAGGAGCTTGGCGTCCAGGTTTACACCAACTGCGCCATCGAGAGTCTGGGCGTTTCCGATGGAGAGATGCGAGGCGTGAGGACCGAGCGGGGAGTTGTTCGCGCTCCAGTGGTCGTGTGCGCCGCAGGAGCCTGGTCCGGCCAATTGGCCCGTTCTATTGGTGTCAAACTGCCCCAGCGCAAAGTGAGGGCAACGCTCGCGAGATCGGCGCCGGTGCCTCACTTCACCAAGATCAACGTTTGGGGCGCTGGCGTGGCAGTGCGTCAGCGGCTCGATGGCCGACTCATGATCGCCGGCGATGGCACAGCCGACCATGATCTCACGGTGGACTCTTTCCGCAGCCTGAGAATGTTTCTGCCTGCCTACCGACAGAACGCACGGAATATCAGGCTTCACATCGGAAGGGAGTTCGTGGAAGACATGCGCCGTCAGCTGCCCTGGTCCGAATCCAAACTCCATCCATTTGCCCACACCGTGGGCGTCGAACCGGAACCCAACATGAAGAAAGTGCAGGACAGCGTAGATAGCCTGATCGGACTGTACCCGCATCTGGAAGGTCAGGTCCACATCGAGGAAGCCTGGGCTGGATACATTGACGGCATGCCCGATAGAACTCCTGTCATAGGCGAGGTTTCAGGCGTCAAGGGTTTCATGTTCGCCACAGGATTCAGCGGACACGGGTTCGCCATGGGACCGGGGACCGGCAGAGTCATGTCAGAGATTATCCTCGACGGAGAGGCGTCGGTTGACGTCAGCGGCTTAAGGTTCTCGCGTTTCAAAGAAGGCGATCTCAACCCGGATTACTGACGGGCCGAGTTTGAGTCAATCGGGAGCGAAGCGACTGATCGAAAGTTCAACGAGCGTCGTTCTCGGCGCGACCAGATTCTTCGCCGCGACTCAGAATGGCGGTAATTATCTGTTACAAGTTCTCGCCCGGGCTAATAGGGAGAAACGATGGATATCCTGATCAAAAATGCCACCGTGGTCACGGGCGGCGCCACTGGCGAAATCATCGACGACGCAGCCGTGGCGGTCCAGGGCGACAAAATCGTAGCCGTGGGCAAAACCTCTGAGGTAGAGGTTTCGTATCAGAACTTCGAGGCCATCGACGGGAGGGGCAAGGCAATTCTGCCGGGGTTCATCAACTCCCATACACACACGGTGCTGAATGTTCTTCGAGGCACCGTAGAGGATATGGAGGTGGACTCTGTTTACATGTACATGACGCCCATCACCTTTGCCATGAACGACGATGAGCGTTCTGCGTTGGCCGCTCTCAGTTGCGCCGAGGCCATTCGATCTGGTTCCACTACGCTGGTCGATCCCGGCAGGTTTGTTCCGGGATACGCTCAGACGATGGCCGATACTGGTCTCCGGCTGTATCTCAGCGAGACGTGCGTGGATGCGGTGACACCGAAGATCCGATTCGGCATTTACGAATACACTCGGGAGTGGGGCCAGGCGTTCTTGGACCGGGCCGTCGCACTGGCCGAGGGGTT
>JASLRP010000570.1 GCA_030743915.1 SAR202 cluster bacterium
AGCACTTCCTCTACGAATGTGACCTCGCCCTCGCCGAACTCCACAACTTCCAGCGTCACATTCCAGGAGCCAAATAGTGGGAAGGCCACCTCAGCGGCGTACAGACCTGGCTGGTTCAGCGGTTCTACGAAGACAGGTTCCATCGCGGGGCCTCCGCCCTGTCGTTCGGCGGATAGCTGCACGCTGGCTCCGTCAACCGGGTCCCTGTCTCCTGCGTAGAGGATCATCACGCGGAACAGGCGCGCCAGTGGCTGGTCGGGGTCCGAGGGCATGGAGGTGACCTCCAGGGTCAACTCCTTGCCGTGGGCCGAGGCCACGGTGGCTGGCACAACTCCAACTGCCAGCACGATGGCGATTGCTGCTATGAATGTCGCTGTCAGGAGTCTGGTTCTTCTCATGACTGCGTTCTCCGTTCTATCATTTCAGAGTCAGGGGACGAACTTGACGACGAACTGCAGGCCCTTGACTCCCTCTCCAGGGAAGTCCAACCTGACGTCCACGGTCCAGTCGCCGTACATTAGAAAGGCTAGGGGCATCATGTAATGACCGTCTTCCAGTTTGACGCCGGGCTGAGCGTCGATGCCGTGGTCCATCCAAACCATGTCGTATTCCAGGTCCACCTCGACCTCTTGGACAGGCTCGAAATCGGAGCTGTCCAGTAGGAACAGGTGAAGGTCTGTGTTCCAATCGGGCGGGTAGGGCGACAGAAATATCTCTGCCACTTTGTCCTGGCCTATCGGAACGCGAGCGCCGTTTTCCATGGCAACGGCGTTGCCGTCATCATCAACGAATCCCAACCTCGCGCTGGCAAGCTCCGACTCCGCGATGCTTGAGATGGCGCTGTCTGCCGCTGCCCCGGTCACAAACTCGATGCTTGGGCCTGTCGTCGCGTCGCAAGCAAACGCCGTCAGAAGCAGGGCCATTATGCTCAGGATGAATAGGCAACGCCCAGAGCGCTTCACAAGCGTCCAGATTGCGGTCATCTGAGGGGTTTGGCTGTCTGATTCGATCACCACTGACAGCACGGCGTGTGCGTGTTGTTGGACCTCTGGGAAGCGATCGGACGGAGCAGAACGTCCAAATGCGGAAATCTGCATACCGTGGATTGGTTCATCAAGTTGAGGGAGCGTTCCAGGCGCCTTTGCAATGCTGAAAGCTTTCCGCGGGGCCGTGGGAGAAGATGTCGGCCCCGCAGTCTGCAAAGGCGTCCGCGACGATTTAGTCGCCACGGCAACCGCAGGTGATGGGGTGCCCGCAGCCGCCTTGCAGTCCATGCTGGACGCTTTCGGCGCGGACGCCATGTGCATCGGCAACAGTCTTTCTATTGGGGAATACCCGTGCATTCTTGCTTCTCCCATACCGCATGATGGTCGCGACCAGATGCCCATTGCCAACCCGACTGTGGTATCTATTCAACCCCCACATCTGACCGTTGCTGAGTCGGCCATCTGGTCTTATCAAACTGGTAACGATCAGTTCTCTCAATGTTGCTCGTGATTGCTTGAGCAGCCTGTTAGATTCAAGGTTACTGAAGGAAACATGATGAAAGCGTGAACTATTTCACAAAGTCGTGATAAGTATGTGAAAAATCTCTGTGGGAGATGGAGCGGAGGGCATTCTGAAGCGCCGTGAAGGCAATTAGGACGATAGAATGTCGAGCCAGGGAATTGGAGGGAGACTTATTCCGAGAGGGAGACGTTGATACGGATGGATTTCGGGCTTTCAGGCACGCCTTTCAGACTTGAAACGAAACCCTCGACGACGCCAGCCAGCGCGCTGGTGGGGTAATCTTTGAGGGAGACAGGCTCGCCGTCCACCTCCAGAGAAATCTCGATCTTGGGCGCCGGGGCGTCGATGAACTCGGAACGCACGAATTCTGACAGGCCGTCGATCTGATCGAAGCCGAAGGTTGGCACGTCAGCTTCGATCCCTGGCCCACCTACGATGGCGCTCAGGTTGTCGGGTTGAAAGGGCAGATTGCCGTTGTCGGCGACCAGAATCTTCGGATTGGGACTGTCCTTATAGCCCTCCACGATCACGATGTCGGCGCCGGAGTCCACGGACGCGAGGATGTTCTCCAGTGGCGTGTCATAGTCCCGACGTTCGACACGCGAAATCTTGTCGGGTGAACTGGCCACGACGGATCGCGCCCCAGCCCTGAAAAGCTGGTCGGTGTCGCTGCCTTCGCGGTCCATTTCGTGTCCGTGGTGGCAGTGCTTGATTGCCACCACGCCGTATCCGGCCCGCGTGAGATTCTTCACCAGCGCGGTCGCCACGCGGGTTTTGCCGGTTTTCGAATGTCCTACGACTGCGACGACGGGCGGCATTTGTTCTCTCCGCGGAAGGGGTCAGGTTATCAGGTGTCAGGACTCGCAATTCTTGACGGACGTCGTTAGTCAGGTCGTCGGTGATTCAGGCGTTGGATTGGACACGACCAGATGCTTCGCCTCGACTCAGCATGGCGCCCGGGGGCTCTTTCTGTCAATGCAAGACTCCTGAAGCGATCCAGGAGTCTTGCATTGACATGTTAACGGAAACGGGAGATCAGGCGTTCGCGGCGGTGAACTGGGCATCCAGTTCTGCAAGCAGGCCGCGCTCAACGTCGTTTAATTCGGTCGCGACCCAGTCGATGACCCATCGCGGATTTTCAGCGCCATCTTGAATCAAAAGTCGGCGGGCTGCCTCTAATTCTTGCGCGCCGGCCATCTTCTCTTTGACCACGGGCAGGACGAATGCTTCCTCGTTCTCGAAGTGGTCAAACTCCAGCACGCGAAGGGCCATGACTCGCCTGTAGAGGTGACGCCTGGTCCGGCCTAAGACCCGGTCTTCGCCGATGGCCTGTTTCAACACGGATTCGACCTCTTGGGCGGCTTCTATCAGTTCTTTGTGCTGCTCTTCTTCCAGGGCCAGCATTGCGCCTTTCACGTTGTCTTCCAGTCCGGCGTTGTCGCCTTTGCCCATGAACTCTATGATCTCTCCGCCCGCCGCTCTCAGTTCATTGTGTTCTGTCTCGTTGTCACGGGCGGGTTGCGAGTCTTCCAAAGGCGCGGTCATGTAGTCGTCCTCAGCCTCGGCGTGGTAGAGCAGTTGCGTGACCCAGAAGGTGAAACCCTCGGTAAACTCGTCGAGACTGCCTCCCGATTGAGCTTCGGCTGCCAGCGCTTCCACTCTTTCTGACGCGGCTTCAAAGGCTTTGTGCATCAGGTACATGACATCGATTGGACTTTCTAAGCGGGTGATCTCTTCTAACATCTGTGGTTCTCCTGTGTTTTGGGGTTGGGTGTTTATGAACACGCAACTGTCGGCAGAAAGCGCTCATCGGGAATTATTGAAAACAATTATTGGCCCTAATCCGCCCACGTCTGCGCGTAGCGCTGGCAGTGCGACAACCCCGTCTTGTCCGATGGATGAATCGACTATTTCCTATCGAATACATGCACCGGACGGCCGCACATGAGGGTTTGAGTCCCCCGTGATCTGGCTGATCTGTCCATTCAGCCCTAGTTCACCTCCTTGGCGCTCTGGCGCTCTCAGTTTATTTGAGTCTCCAGGCATCGCGTCTCAACCTCGGCCAGCAGTTTTTGCTCGGCGGGTGTGAGTTCCGGTTCTATCCACTGGAGGATCCAGCGAGTGTCGTCCGCCGTCTCGTCGATGAGCAGACCTTTTGCCATGGCCAACTGCCGTTCTTCGTCCATGTGTTGGCGCAGGGCGGGAAGGACCAGACCTTCCTCGGTTTCCAGGTGGTCCTCCTGGGCAATACGGAGGCCGATGATCTGCGCTTTGAGATGCTGTTTCGTGCGGGTGATGACACTGGTGGGGCCGATCTCATCGTTCAACACGGTCATGACTCCCTGCACCGAGTCCAGCAACTGGCCCAACATCTCATCTTCATAGGCGACCAGCATGCCAGTCAACTGTTCGACAGCCGGGTCAGGCGCATCTGCTGTTGCGCCCGGAGCGAAGTGGTCATTCATGTACTGGTCTTCTAATTCGGCGTGGGACACCAGGGCTGTGGCCCATGCGTTGAATGCCAGTTTGAACGCCTGCAGACTGCTGCCGTCGTCCAATTTTTCCACTTCATCTTCGGCCCGGGCTCCCTGGGCGCGGAGGGCCTTGTGGATCAGATACATTACATCTATCGGGCTGTCTAATCCTGTGATTTCGTCCGTCATTTATGAAACCTCAGAGTGAACTGTCAGCCGTCAGTTGTCGGTCAACATCGGGCCGGGTTGTTGGAATGTTGCATATCGTACTAGGTCATGGAAGTTATAGCCAGTCGAATACCCACTGCCACACGAAAAGCGTATTGCCCCGGCGCAAAACGAAGGCCGGGTCGCCTCTAATTAGCCCGTGGTGAATATCTGGCGTGGCAGTATTCCCGAAGCCAGGGTTGCCATTTGGTTGGCAGATTCCCTGAATTAGCCGCTGTGTCCGTTTACTCGGGCGAGGCGGCCCAATCACTGCATAGCATTAGACGTTGGCTGCGGACCGTTGGTATTTTACTTTAATCCACCTCGAACGTTTCAGGATCGAACGAACATGAAGGCTCTGCGGCCAGGTAGTCGCCGGTGAAGGCGTAGGCTCTGGCCCTGCATCCACCGCAGACCATGCGGAATGGGCACTGACCGCATTTTCCAGTCAGTTTGTCCGGGTCGCGAAGCTCCTGGAATATGGGACTGGACCTGTAGATTTCCATCACAGATTCCTTCCGAACGTTGCCGCAGGCTACCGGCAGGAATCCACTGGGAAATACTTCGCCAACATGAGAGACGAAGCACACGCCTTTCCCGTCGTTCGCCGAGGCTCTCGACACCTTGGCCCAGGTCTTTTCGAGGTCATTGCCGTCCTTCAGACTGTCCTGGAGCAGGACCCTTCGATAGTGCTGGCCCAGGGTGGTTTTGATCAGGTATGGCGCAGTTTTTTCCAATTCCATCAGCCAGCGATAGACCTCTTCGTGTTCCTCAGCCGAGCAGACATCGTCTCGTTGGCCTCGGCCTGTGGGGACCAGGAAGAACACGTCCCACAACACCATCTTGGGATAGGTTGCCAGCAGGTCGGCGATTTTCGGCAGGTCTTTGAGCGTATGTCGGCTGACCACGGTGTTTATCTGGAGCGACAACCCCACATCCAGCGCGTCCTGCATTCGGGCCATTGTCATGTCGAAGGAGCCTGGCACGCCTCGGAACGAGTCGTGGATTTCGGCAGTGGAACCGTCCAGACTGAAAGACAGCCGGGAGATACCCAGGTCAAACAGACGCTTGAGACGGTCGCGGGTTATCAGACTGGTGACGCTCGGAGAAACGGACATGATGAGACCGATGTCCCGTCCGTACTCCAGCAGATCGAACAGGTCTTGCCGCATGAAGGGGTCGCCGCCCGTGATAATCACGATGGGTTTTCGTTCGGCTGACGCCAGATCATCAAGCAGTCTGTAGCCTTCTTCAGTGGTAAGCTCCAACGGGTTGCGTTGCGGTATGGCCGTGGCCCGGCAGTGCAGGCACTTGAGAGCGCAAGCTTTTGTGGTCTCCCAGAACACCACCACAGGCCCGCTGGCGAAATCCGGCGACGTTTTCAGCAGGCTCTGCAACTTCTGCCCCACGTGACGTCCGGTTTCGGTGGTCGTTATCTTCATGCGGTCACCATCTCCTCGATGTTGGCCCGTTCATCGTCTGTGAGGTAGCATGCCGGGTCTTCGCCCCACGGGTCTCCGGTGGCCGCCTCGGCGCGGGCGCGGAGGTTCCCGTTGCATACCGAGAGGAAATTGCACTCCTGGCACATCTGGGGCAGAACTTCGTGACGAGAGCGCAACTGACTGAGCAGCGGAAGTTCGTTGTCCTGCCAGACTTCGCTGAAGGGCCGATCGCGAACGTTGCCCAGGGTCTGCGCCCTCCAGAACTGGTCGGGGTGGATGTTGCCTCGCTCGTCGATGTTGCCAATGCCCTTGCCCGCGCTGTTGCCCCCATTGCGAGCCAGTAGGCGTTGCATCTCAGGGACGCGATCGGGGGCGTGTTCCTGCGCCCAGAGGAGGAGGTAGGCGCCGTCGGTGTGATTGTCGACGGTCAGCACCTCGATCTCGTTGCCACGACTGTGCATGTCCATCGTGTGCTGGAAAATGCGGCCCACGGCGTCCCGACGCTCATCGTGCTGGAGGTCCATGGGCAGGAGCCTACGCCCTCGCCCAGAGTAGGCGACGTGATAGATGCACACTCTGGGGATCTTCATCTCCTCGACCATTTCGAATATCTGGTCCAATTCCTCGACGTTGTATTGAGTCATGGTGAAGCGGAGACTGACCCGGAATCCCGCCTCCATTGAGGCTCGGATGCCGTCCATCGCCTGCTGGAAGGCGCCTTCCATCTGCCGGAACCCGTCGTTGGTCTTCTCCAGACCGTCGATGCTGATTCCGACGCGGCTGACACCTGCCGCCTTGAGGCGGTCGGTCATCGCTGCGTCGATCAGCGTGCCGTTGGTGGACACTACAGGCTGGACATCCAGAGAGGCTGTTTGCGCCATCAGGTCGAACACATCCTCCCGAATCAGCGGCTCTCCACCTGAGAAGAGGATCACAGGGACCTTGAACCCGGCCAGATCTTCGACGACGGCCTGCGCCTCCTGGTGATTGAGTTCGTCCTTGGCAGGATGTTCGTTCGAAGAGGTGTAACAGTGCAAACACCTGAGGTTGCATCGTCGGGTCACGTTCCACACCACGATGGGGCGGAAGTGGGCGGAGGGGGCTCGAATGTGGTGGGGCGATGTCGCTTTCTCGCCGTATCGCAAGGCGTCTCCAGGGGTGGATGTTCCGCACAGTAGTCTTGTGACGTTCAGCACCGGTTTTCAATTCCTCTCAACATCGATTTCGGTTGTTTTTGACTTGATTGTTACATCGGGCTAATGAGATACAGGGTTTTCAACGACACTCTCGGCGTGGTTGGCTGTTGTTGCTGGTCCCGCCTCGACTGCTTCGACGTCTCCAATTGCATTTGTGGCTTCAACGAAGCCATCCATCTTCATTCACGGTCAATTGTCGCGCATGTTTTTCATCAATTCCTGCATTGCTCCGAAGAGCTTGGGAATTGCCTTCACCAGGAGAGCTATGCCGACTCCGCCGACAACGGCCCCAAAAATAGTCGTGAGAATGAATGTTTTTTTGCTAATCCCTTCGCCTGCCATCACGATCCCTCCAAGATGTTCGTCGCTCAGATTCGCTGGGCCGAATCGCTCGCGTTGTCACGTTCAACAGGTAAATCGCATTACGAACTGGATACATTGACGCGCCAAGTTCTAAATACAGTTATCAATGGGAAACGTAAACTCGGGACTGGTGATGATCCACATCTGGGCATCGGGACAACAGATGACTCAGGCTTCTCCTTATGGCGTTTCATCAGGCACGGTAATATCGGGCGCCCCTGTCGCTGGTATCAGATTGTATTCCAGAATAGTTGCCAGCCCATGAGGAAATCATGAAACATGCCTGAGGACCGTGAGGATAGTGTGAACGGGTCGTAGTCTGGTCACAAAAAAGGGGGCGACCCGGTTATGAGAGTCGCCCCCTTTGATCTGAAAAGTGTCCAAACGGCTTTTAGACCCTGCGCCGCGCGATCAGCAATCCTCCACTGCCGATGAGCAGGAGACCGATCACGCCGATGCCCGCCATGAGTTGCAGACTCAGAGCGGCGTCGCCAACGCTGGGAGGCGTGACAGGCAAGCTTGGCAGTGCAGGGTAGCCAGTCTGCCTTCCCTGAAGAGCGCCTTCGAGCCAGATCATTTCGTTGGCCGCATACTGCGAGCCGGCCGCGTTGTATCGAGTGTCGGTTACGGTCCACTCGCCTGCGGCAACGTCGTAGCTGGCCTCGCTGACGAACAGGCCCGTCCGTCCGGGCGTTGGGACCGGCAGATGTATGAACCCGGATCCGACAATCGTGCCAGTCTGGAAGTCCAGATATCTGTTTGTGGCCAGTTCCTTGACGTCGCTGCCAATGCCATCGCCACGCACCGTGATCACCTCGGAGAGCGCACCCAGGACCAAGCCAACGTCCCAGGGCGTGTATGTGTAGCTGGACGCTCCCGCGATCGTGGCGTAGGTCTTGGCGTTGTCATCCCACATGCCGTCCAGGTCGGCCCAGAGGGATGTGGCGGTGTTGAGGTACTCCTCGTTGCCAGTCAGTCTCCACGCTTCCAGAAGACCTCGGATGGAAGCGGACTTCTCGAACGCGGTGGTTTCGGATGTCCCCAGGCCGCTGGCGATGCCGTCCACGGCGGAGATGATCTCTTCCAGGGGAGCCATATCGCCTTTGGCCGCGGCATACCACACGAGCGACACGATGGCGAGCCCCGCGTCCTTGGGGTCGGTTGTCGGGTTGGCCTTGACCATCTCGAATGTTTTGTCCCACATCCCCATCATGCTTTCCATCATCTCCGGGGATGCCACCTGCTGAGCCAAAGCGCCCAGAATGGGGTAGTTCTCCATATCGTTGAGAGTCAGCATCAGGTCGGACAATGCCCACAGCATTGCCGCCTGGTCGAAGGGATTCGCGGTGTCGTTCACCACGGTCCGGGCGCCGCCATCCATATTGATGGAAGTGATGAATCCGTTTTCAGCCATCAGGTTCTGTCCTGTGAAGTTGGACACCATCATGGCCTGAGCTGTGAACATCAGGGACAGGAACGCCTCCATCTCAGGGGTGGGAAACAGGATGTTCTCGCCGTCAAATCCCTTGTGGAAGAACTTGGCCCATTCGACGAACTTCATGATCAGCATCGCCTGATCTCGGGTGGCGATGTTAGTGTCGAAGGATGCCGGATCCCAGCGCATCGTGCCGAAATCCATCGGGTCAGGCGTAACGCCGGCCGGCAGGGCAGGCTCGCCTGAGGAGTAGATCGCGGCCAGCATTCCTGGATTGGCAGGCATGGTTGCCGGGTCGAAGTTCGCCATCTGGCCCATCTGAGTCATCATCGCCATGATCTCGTCCGGCGGAATCATGGTCGGCACGAGAGGCGTTCCCATGCCGCCCATCATCACCGGCCCGGCGAAGTTGTCAACCGATATGAAGTACGATTGCAGCAACGCTGTTTGCAAGGCGGCATCGTCAACGGACTGCGCAGAGGCTTTGTTGCTCTGGGTTCCGGAGACCATCAGTCCGACTGCGACAATCAGGGCGATAGTTACGCCCAGCGCTCTCACCCGTAATGTGTGTTTCGTTCGTGAATACTCTGGCAATTGTTCCTCCTCTATCTTCCTTCCAGGTTCCCCCAATGTATTGAACAGTTCATGGATTTCGCCGTCGAGAATGCAAAAGGTTTCGCGAGGCTATCCGTCATATTTGATGCAACCAGGGGTCAATCGGTTGCAGGCGCGGTGGGGCTTAAGGAGGAAATCGGCGGGAACATTTGCGGGAGGTGAGAGAAGTGTCGGTGGTCCCGGCCAGGGCCGGCGCGCCAGCGTGACGCAGATTGGTTGGGGCTGAGGCAGATTCTGGGAACAGGGCATCGAATCGCTATCTGACGCGACTTTCGATTTGTCGGATGGCGGTTGAAAACAAACAGTTTGCGTCGCCGCGCGCAGTCATCTCCTGAGTGGAGAAATGCGGTGACACAAATCAGGCGGCGATTGGCGTAAGCTAGGACGATTATGGCAGCAGTTGTCAGTCCTCGTCGGGGGTCATCCGAACGCCAAGAGACTCTTTGAGGACAGAGATCGATACGAAGGTCTCGGTCCGTCGGACACCTTCTATGAGGCTAATCTTTCTGGACAGAAGATCACTGAGGTCGCCGATTGTTCGCAAAACTGTCCAGGCGAACACATCGACGGATCCGGTGGAAATCACAACCCAGGTGACCTCGTCCATGCTGGCCATCTCTTCAGCCACGGAATCCAGCTTGTCAGCGTCCACCTGTAGCGCGATCATAGCCTGAACTTCGAACCCCAACTTAGAGGGATTCGGAACTCCAACGATCCTCATATACCCGTCGCGTACCAGACGGCCACGGCGACGGCGCACTGTCTCTTCGCTGACTCCTGTGTGTTTGGCGATTTCAGCATTCGTGGCAGTGCCGTCCTGCTGGAGCATTGAGATAATAGTTATGTCAAGTTGGTCCATGTATTATTTCCTGGCCTTCTTTGCGCAAAACTCGAATTCTGTTGGGTATCCTATCCGCATGCCGATGCCCAATATAACATAGCATCTCTTTGATTGTTATACTTGTGCCCTGTCCACACCAAGCGTTAATCTACACGTTATTGCCCAAGACGGCAATACCTCAGACTACGGTTTCAGCACATTGATTGCTCACAATCAGTTAAGCCTATCGGATGAAGAACCGTAGTGTCATACTTTGTTTCGAGTAAGTATTGGGTGGATATTGTCGTTTAGGCTGTCGATTCTGTCGAATATGACGACGCCGAGAATCTGACGATTCCCGAATCAATTTTCGCGCGCGGCGATGGGGGACACTCGTGAAGGTCACATCGTGCATGTCGAGCTATAATGGTGTGGAGAGATGATTTGGCAACCTGAGACTGGTTGCCCCAACATTGACGCCGGTTCTGAAAACGAACGCAGGATTGAGTCGGGA